>CAIOZF010000128.1 GCA_903862645.1 uncultured Gammaproteobacteria bacterium | reverse complement strand
ACGGGCGTGTCACCACAGCCCGCCCCGGCATCCCGCTCCAACCACTGACACAACAAAGACCCAGCGACGTCAGTATTGAGACGAAACGCTCGCGGAGGTAGACGCAGCGAACTGCCTCGGCTATTCTCGGCCCGCTTCCAGAAGAAATGAGAACAGGGTCACAAAAAAACAATAAAAACAGGTGAATACCCAGTGCCTCTGCGCCGTCATGTCATGGTCAGGAATCTGCTACTGACCGCAGCCTTATCAGCAATATTCGTCACCGCCTGGGTCCAGAATCCCCCGCTGACGGCAGCACCCTTTGTCACGCGGGACGCTGCGCCCAATACCCTCGAACTTTCCCCAAGATCACCCTTCGTCAACAGCTTCGCCTCGTCAGACACCGGCGACTACGTCCACTCGGCGGCGCTGGCACAGCTGTCGGAAAGCACACTGATGTCGGTGTGGTTTGCAGGCTCCAGAGAGGGCGCCCGCGATGTGCAGATCCGCAGTGCCCGTTTCGACATCGCCAGCGATAAGTGGGACAGTGAGGAGATACTGGCCACACGGGAATCGACCCAAGAGGGCGTCAACCGCTATATCCGCAAACTCGGCAACCCGGTCATCGCACTGGCGCCCGATCAGCGCCTATGGCTTTTCTATGTCTCCGTTTCGGTCGGCGGCTGGGGTGGCAGCTCCGTCAACGCGATGGTGTCCGAGGACATGGGCAAGAACTGGTCTGAGCCTTGGTCGCTGGTCACCTCGCCCTTCTTCAACATCAGCACGCTGGTGCGCAGCGCCCCCGTATTCCACGCAGATGGCTCCATCGGTCTGCCGGTTTATCACGAGTTCATCGGCAAATTCGCCGAGTACCTGCTGCTTTCTCCCGACGGCGAGGTCATCGACAAGATTCGCATCAGCCGTGGCAATCACTCCCTGCAGCCCTCCGTGGTGCCGACCGGCCCGCGCAGCGCGGTGGCGATGATGCGCTACGCCGGAACCGAGCATCACCGCGTGCTCGCCAGCACCACCGAGGACGCCGGCCGCACCTGGAGCACGCCGGTGCCGCTGGAACCCTTCAACCCCAACTCTTCTCTGGCGGCAGCGCTCACCCATCGCAACACGCTGGTGGTGGCATTGAACAACCTGCGGGATGGGCGGTTCCGGCTCAGCCTCTATGAGACCGACCTGAAGATGGAGAAGTGGGACCTGCTGATCGATCTGGACGAATCGCCGGACCCGGAAGGTGCGCCGATGTCGGAGACTCGTTTTGAGCCCGAGTTGCGCGAACAGTTCATCGCCTCAAGCGGCAGGGAGAGGAGCGGCCTGGTCGACAGCTTCATGTCGCAAGTCGATGAACGCATGTGCCGCAAGAGTGGCTGTGAATTCGAGTACGAGTATCCCTACCTCATGCACACGCGGGAAGGCATTTTTCACCTGGTCTATTCGTGGAATAACAGCTTCATCAAGCATGTCAGTTTCACGGAAGACTGGCTGGAGTCGCGGCTTTGACAGGGATCGATACGCTGGCAGTGCCCTGGTCTACGTTGTGGCAACCGACTCTGACTTTCGCGACGCTCTGTTTTCTGGTGCTACCATCGCACCGCGTTGCGCGCCGCTGGCAATTCGCGTTGCTGGGCGGGCTGGGCGCTCTGGCCCTGATGCCGATCAATGGCATAGCGCCCGCAATCTACCTGCGCAGCGTGATTGATGACCTCGCCATCACCACCGTTCTGGTGCTGAGCCTCGCCACCCTCGTACGCCTGCAACTGCTGTCGTCCCCGCCACAGCTGCAACAGACCGAACTGCTGTGGATATTCGCGGCCCTGGCCCTGATTCTCTACCCTGCCTCGCTTGGGCTGACCTATTTCGATCCGTACCGGCTGGGCTATGCGCCGCGACCCCTGCTGGTCGTAATGGGACTGCTGAGCTTGGTGTTGCTGTGGCGCCGCAACCTGATAGGGGTGCTGCTGTTCAGCGTCGCCACGCTGAGCTTCAGCCTGGAGCTGAAGCAGTCGGAGAACTACTGGGACTACCTGATCGACGCAGGTCTGGGCACCTGGGCCATCATCGCTCTGCTGATGCGTTCGGGCCTGCCCATCATTGCCGCACGTTATCGTAAAGCATGAAACGCGAGGTCTCGTAGAGTCCGCGCGCCAGTGGCAGCAAGCGCTGATACTCCTCGGGATGCTGGTCGGCGACGTTCTCCAGTGGCTGCGGCGAGGCCAGATCATGCATGGACGGCTCGCTGCCGTCGTGGTTCATCTGCACCAGAAAATCCTTGGTCACCGCGCCGATCAGCGGGAAAGTCCCCTCTCTCAACACCACCGGCACCGCACGCTCGCCCTCCGGCGCGGGCTGCTGTAGGTCTCTGCCCATGGTGCGCGTGGTGTATTCGATGCCCAGCAATCCCGCCACCGTCGGCAGCAGATCCGCCAGCCCGACCGCCTCGTCGAACTCAAGTGGCGCCAGCAGCCCCGGCGCGAAGATCATCATCGGCACGTGGTTGCTCTCGAGCCCGAGTTGTTCAAAGGCAGGCGGCATGTGGGGAAGTTGAGAGATGCGGGTGTTGTGGTCGCCATACAGCACGAAGATGGTGTTGTCGTAGTAGCCACCCGCCTTGGCCATCTCCAGGAACCGGCCGATATTGAAGTCCAGCAGGCGCACGGCGTTGTATTGCTCGACGCTGCGGGAACCAAACTCCTGCACCTCCTCGAGAGACAGGTTGGAGATTTCGAAGCCGTCATTGTCTTCAGGGATGGTAAAGGGGCGGTGGTTGCCGGCGGTCTGGATATAGGCAAAGAACGGCTTGTCCGCTGGCAGAGCGCGCAGAATCTCGTCGCTCTCCTTGAAGAGATTCAAATCCGAGACGCCCCATACATCGGCATTTGATGCCTTCCAGTACCCCTCCTCATACAGCGTCACATCGTCAATGCTCTGCATGATCAGGCCATTGATATTGGCCCAGCCAGCGCTGCCCCCGACCATGTAGAGTTTTTCGTACCCCGCCAGTTCGTTGATCAACGTGTGCTGACGGATGATGAAGGGGTTGCGACTCGCCGTCTCCTGACGGGTGACGTCGGGAACGCCTGTAATACTGGCCCACACGGTCTTGGCGGTGCCGGTGACCGGGACATAGAAGTGTTTGAAAAACCAGCTCTGGGTGGCCAGCTGATCCAGATTCGGGGTCGGGTTCAGCGGATTGCCATAGGCGCCCACGGCACTGGCGCCAAGGGATTCCAGCATGATGAAGATGACATTCGGCGGGCGCGATGTGGTGCTGCCCGCAAGACCAGCGAAGGTCGGGAGCCGATGTGGCTGCACGCCCACGCGTCTTTCAAATGTTTGCTCAAAGTCGGGCTCGCCAGCTTTGGCAGGAAGCCCGAAATAACGGCTGACGGCAGGGTAGTGGTCGACAAGCACCTGAGCATCGAAGGAGTCCTCCTCCACATACCAGGTATCGTAAAGGAACAGCACCGGATTCAGCCCCAGCGCGCCGATCTGGCTGTCCCCGGAGGCAAAGGCATCGCTCCAGCGCAGCGGCACAGGATTTTCGATATTGATGTTGGTGTAACGCCCGAGCAGCCCCAGCAACACCACTACCGTCAGCGCGGCTCCACCGGCCCAGGCTGAACGGCGCGTCACCGGCGGCAGCGGACGCTCCAGCGTGGCCCGCTCCAGGCGGAACATGATCAGGAGGCTGGCTGCGACGGTGGCGCACCAGCCCAGTGTGATCCACACCACCGGATAGGACTGCCAGATCATGTCGGTAGAAATTTGCGCATCCGCCGCAAACCGGAACGCCGAGGCATTGAGGCGCACACCAAGATAGGCGAAATGACCGAAGTCGAAGATGTAGATCAGGATGAGCAGCGGAAACAGCACGGCCATATACCCGCGAATGGTCCAGCGCACCGCAGTGGCAAAACGGGCGCGGAGTTGCGGCAGCAGCAACAACACCGCGATGGGAAGCATCAACAACAGCGCGAGACGTAAGTCGAAGCGCAGGCCGACGCCGATACTGGCCCACACGGCCTCGGGGTTTTCCTGCGCCTCCACGCCCGAGAACCCCACGAAGAAGATCATTCGCAGCAGCGCCAGCATGACGAACAGGACAGCGACACCCCCGGCGAAAAAACCTAGGCGGCGGGATTGCAGAAAACTCATACGACCTCTCTTATTATTATGGTGTGCTATCGGGAGGATTTGTCCGTCCCGGGTCGGCGGGCCCCACGCGCATCGGCACGGGCCTCGCGGTCGGCGTCTTCCATCACCGACCAGCCCTGCAGGTTTTCCCGCACCAGTGCGGCCAGCGCTTCGATGTGTTGCGGCCGGTCATTGAGTGCCGTGATGTACTCGTAGCGCTCGCCCCCGGCGTGCAGGAAGTATTCTTTGTTCTCCTCGCCGATCTCCTCGATGGTCTCGAGACAATCGGCAGCGAAACCCGGGCAGAACACTTGCACCGACTTCACGCCCTGCGCAGGGAAACTCTTGAGCGTGGCATCGGTGTAGGGCTGTATCCATTCCTCACGCCCGAAGCGGGACTGAAAGGACGTCATGTACTCCCCTTCGGCGAGCCCGAGGCGCTCGGCAATCAGGCGCGAAGTCTTGTAGCACTCACAGTGGTAGGGGTCGCCATTGAGCAGATAACTCAGCGGCACTCCGTGATAGGAGAACAGCAATTTGTCGGCACGGCCATGCTGCGCCCAGTGCTCCTCGATGCGCTGCACCGCCGCAGTAATGTAAGGCGCGAAGTCGTGATAATGCGAGACGAAGCGCAGGTCGGGAATCCAGCGCCGCTGCACAAAGTCCGCACTCAGGGCGTCGAAGGTAGACGCTACGGTGGCACCGGAATATTGTGGATACAACGGCAGCACCAGCAGTTTGCGCACGCCACGCCGGAACATCGATTCCAGAACCGAATCCAGAGACGGATTGCCATAGCGCATGGCGAAGTCCACGATCAAATCGCCGCTGCCCGTTGCATTAAATCCCTGCGCATCCAGCTCCTTCTGCAGCGCCTGCGCCTGATTGCGGGTGTGATACAGCAGTGGCGAACCCGCCGGGGTAAATACGCTGGCGTAAGCCTTTGCCGAACGCTGCGGCCGCGTGCGAAGAACGATGCCGTTGAGTATCAGCCACCACAGCGGCCGCGGGACTTCGACAACGCGCGGGTCCCACAGAAACTGCTTCAGATACTTGCGCAGTGCCGGAGTGGTCGGTGCATCGGGAGTCCCCAGATTACTGATCAATACGCCAATCTTGTCCGCCTGCTGGTGAGAGAACTTGGGGCTGCCTGTGAATTTCATGCGCTTCCTTCTACGGTGATTCTGATGACTCTGCTACCAGATTTGATAGCGGTGAGCCCGTATACGTCAATCGAACAGAGCGAGATCAATTGCATCCGCCATCGCCTTGTAACCTTCATCGTTCGGATGCAGCTTGTCGGCGGTGTAGGATGGTACCAGTTGCGAGGCTGAGCAAGAGGAGCATCGATAGCAGGCGCTGGCGGAGAGAGAGCATGATCGGCCTCTGTAGTCTGTGTGGTGGTTTCCGGAAGAGGCGAAAGTAAACCACAAGCCGGCAAGAAGCAATCTTACCGGAGGGCACCACGTCCGCCGAACCTGGGCTGGCCGGCCTCAGCAGTCAAGGTCTGCAGGACCTGCGCCAGAGCCTCGACACTGCGCTCACGCTCGGCATCCCAGTTCGAGGACTCGTACAGAGTGGACCAGCCCGGGTACTCACGGGCCCGCCGCAGAATGGCAGGCAGGTCGCCCTTCCAGGCAACCGGAGCGGGCTCGGGCGCGACGGCAATCTGCGCCACCGCCGCATGTCCGCGTCCTTCCAAGGCGTGCAGCAGAAACAGCTGGCGAGTTGCCAGCACCTGCAAAATGGTGTCGTCGATGCGCAGGAAACGGCTGCCTGTGACACTGCCCAGAATCTTCTGGCGCAACGCACCGCCCAGACGCCGACCGAAGCGGCGGGCCGTCTGCAGCCCTCCGCCCAGCAGGGCGCCGATCGCGGCCGCCGCACCCAATGTGGCGCCACCCAGCATTAGGTCGACACCAAATCCAGCAGCAGCTCCGGCCGCCGCGCCGCGCCCAAGAGAGATACCCAGCGCGGTCAGCGTTGTCGGATCGAAGAGATCGTCCCGCCAGCGCCCCTCAGTCAGCGGCAGGCTGGTGGCCTCAATATCGCGGTGGCTAAAGCGATAGAGCCCCAACAAGGCGTCCACACAGGCCTGCTCCCGATCACGCACCCGGCGATTGAATTCCGCCAACGCCTCAGCCAGCACAGCCGCTTCATCGGCTCTGTCGACGCGTTCCCGACAGGCTGCCGCATCGACCAGCAATTCCGCTACAAGCTGCGTGGCCGCTATTCTTCGCTGCTGCGCCTCCTGCTCATGACCAACGGCCAGCCGCAGCAGGCCTTCACCGCGCTGATCCAGCAGAGTCGCCAGCTTCTCGTACAGCACACGTTCACCTCCGCGTGCCGGCGCTACGGTGTCGAAACTCACCAGCACGTGCAACCTGAGTCGGGCGAGAGCGTCGCGCCATGCGCGCTCATCAGCCCTCGGATCACGCACAAAATTCAGCAGGGGCAGAATTGGCACGGCACAGCTGGTAAGGATGTCCAGCTCGTCACGATACTTGGCCAGCACCGGGTCACGGGCGTCGATTACATACAACGCTGCATCACTCTGCAGTGTCTGCCGCAGCACCTTGGCCTCCTGCTCGAAGCGGCTGCTGGCGACGGGAGACTGCAGGAACTGGGCGATGCGGGCCGGACCATCGAGGCGCTTGCCACCGCCGGCGGCCTGGGCGTCCAGCACCTCCAGCAAGGCAATAGCGTCTTCCATCCCCGGCGTGTCATACAACTCAACAATCAACTCGCGCCCGAGATTAAGCCGTGCCCCTTCCACATGCCGGGTGGTGCTGGGGCGCGGCGAGACTTCACCGAAACCCGCATCCCGGGTCAACGTGCGCAGCAGCGAGGTCTTGCCAGTGTTGGTGTGCCCGACGACGGCTATGCGCAGTGGGTCATTCGCCTTTGACTTGTGGATAGCAGTGGTATCAGTCATGTTGATTCAGCCATGAATAGGCCGTGTTCTCCAGCATCATCAGGCGCTCCTCCCCCAGACCGATTTCCGCGAGACTGCTGCGCCAGACCTCCTCCCGGTCTTCTTGCACCGTGGCATTATTGTCGCCGGCGGGGCTGACCAGCCAGACGCGCAGCTCGCCGGCATGCCGCGAGACCTCTGCGACCCAGCTGAGGGTGCCGCGATCCGGCGAGAGCCGGACGTCACAAGCCAGCAGCACTCGGGCCGGTGGGTGGGCGATTAATTGCGCCAGTGCAGAGCGGCGCTGCTCCCGGCTCTCCACCATTTCAATGACGCTGAAGTCCGCGCGCGGCGTCGACAACCGTGCGGGTGGCCAGAGTATGTCCCTGCCCAGTTCAAGCCCCAGCAGCATGGCGTCGTGATTATGAACCCGGTGGATTTGCGCGACCTGCTGCGGCCGGGCCTGCAGTGGTGCCGCATCGACGATCCCGGGGGTATGCTGCCCCTGCGGACTCGACAACACATTATGATCGAGCAGTTCAGCATAGCCGGGAAGACTGAGATCGAGACTCAGCCCCGCCCGCAGTTGCCAAAGGCGCACCGCACACAGCACCCACACCAGCAGGCGTGGCAGCATTGCATAGACGACAAGTCCGCCGAGCAGCCAGGACGACCACGCGCGCCGCATCGCCTCCGACTGCCCGACATCGCCCGCCAGCGCGGCAGTAGACCCATCGGCGTGAGTGGCCCCTAGCGCCTGCGCGATCATGTCGGCGTCGGGCACTGCAAAACCCAGACTGCCCGGCAGCGCGGCGAAACCCTGCACCAGTGCGCTCATGTTTTCAGGGGCCAGAATCGTAGTCTCCAGCACAAAGTCATAACTGCGCAGGGTCAGTACCAGCAGCAGCGCCACCACAGAGGCCAGCAGGGCCAGCAGCCACAGACTGTGCGTAATGAAACTGAGCCACCAGCGGCTCAACCCCGTGCGGCCGGTCATGGCGGCCAGTCCTCGCGCTACCACGACCTGCGCCGCACGGTTGTCATTGCCGCCGAAGCGCGGGGCATGGGTCATCAACCACAGCCAGAAGCCCCCGAGCACGCCCACCCCGATACGCCCGCCCAGCAGCGGTGTCAAAATCCAGAAAAAGAGTGCCAGCACCGGCATACCGAGCAGCCCGAGCAGCGTCCAGATGACGTTGACAGCGCGATCTTCGGCGCCGAAAAATCCCAGTGCAGCGCTGAATCCACTCAGGATCGCGACGACGCAAAGCAGGCTTAGCACCCACGTGGCACGGCGGCGCCAGGCCAGGGTCGCCTCCAGCAGCCCGTCGGCGCGGGCGATGCCTTCAGCCCGCCGCAACAGCCAGGCCTCTTCCTCTCCGACGACGAGAAACGCTGCATTAATGTCTGCGGCAGCGGGCGCAGAACTGATATTGCCAGAAGCCAGTTCGCGCAGGCGCACGGCTTCGGCCAGCCAGCAGGCTTCGAATCGGGAAAGTGAGGATGCAGGGGCAATGATCATTGAGCAGAAGGGGTCCATTGAGCTGCATAGAGGCCGGCTCGACCGGCACATATTTAACCGAAGCATTGATGCCTGCATGCTGCCACGCTGTCAATGAAAAAGACCGCAAATTGGCGGCGCTTCTCAGTCAAGCGCGGGCCGTCTGCCCACCTTTTGGGGTATCCTGCTACACTGAACGAGCAGGATTCCCATTGTTCGGGACACAGGAAAACCACCGATGAGCAGTGCCACCATGGATCAGCATAATAATCAGCAACTGCAACAACTGTATGGTCATCTGGATCTGGAAACGCTGGATGACAACCTGTTTCGCAGCAAACACAGCAACGAGGGCTGGTTCAGAGTCTTCGGCGGACAGGTGCTGGCGCAAGCACTGCTGAGCGCCAGCCGCACGGTGCCGATGGATCGTCAACCCCATTCCCTGCACAGCTACTTCCTGCGCCCCGGCGATATGGATCACCCGATCATCTTCAAGGTGGAAAATCTGCGCGACGGCAAGAGTTTCAATACGCGCCGCGTCTCAGCCATGCAGCACGACGAGGTCATCCTCAACCTCGCGGCGTCGTTTCAAGTCAGCGAGCCAGGGCTCTCTCACCAAAGCGAGATGCCTGCGGTACCACCCCCCGAACAGTGCCTGACCCGCAAACAGCTGGCAGAAAAATACAGTGCTTCGTTGCCCGCAGATCTCGTGACGCGTTTCTCGCGCCCCTTTGCCATCGATCTGCGGCATGTGGAGCAGGAGAACATGCTGGCCCCCCAGAAGCGCGCGCCGCAGCACAGTGTCTGGCTCAAGCTCAGCGGGGAGCTGCCGCAGGATTATCCGTGGCACGCCCACATGTTGGCCTATGCCTCGGATATGACGATCCTTGAGACCAGCTTGCGCCCGCACGGTCTGAGTCTGTTCTCACCACGCTTGCAGGTCGCCAGCCTCGACCACTCCATGTGGTTCCACCGCCCCTTCCGCATGGACGAATGGCTGCTGTATGTGCAGGACAGCCCGTCCAGTTCTGCGGGACGTGGTTTCAGTCGCGGCAACATCTTCCGACAGAATGGTGAGCTGGTGGTGTCGGTCGCGCAGGAGGGATTGATCCGGGTGCGCGACCTGGGCGCATAGGAAATTTACAGCGGATGAAAGAACCGCTCGGTGCGCGGCAAGTACGAGTTCTCGTAGTCCAGTGACAACACCACACTGCTGGAGCGCCCGATAACCTCGTGGCGGGGCACGAAACCAATCACCCGGGAATCCGCGCTGTTGTCGCGATTGTCGCCGAGCACGAAATAGGAGTCATCCGGCACCTGCACCGGGCCGAAGTCCGAGAGTCTGCCGCCTTGCTGCATGCGCACAGTGTACTCGCGCTCCGCCTCCGCGACATTCGGCTGAATCGTTTCACGCACATCTTCCACCACCGCGCCATTCTCGTTGGTGCTCAGCTCTCCTGTCGACTCATAGCCCAGCGGCTCGCTGTTCACGTAGACCACATCGTCGCGCACCTGCACCACATCGCCCGGCACACCGATGACACGCTTGACCAGGCGCAGTTCGGACACCGCAGAATCAAAAATGATGATGTCACCGCGCTGCGGTTCGGCCAGCCGCAGCAGTGAATGATGAGTCAGCGGCAGTCGCAAATCGTAGGCCATCTTGTTGACGAAGATGCGGTCGCCTTCGATGATCGTCGGCTTCATCGAACCGGTGGGGACATCGCTCCAGTCCGCCACCGCGCTGCGAAATATCACCATCAAAAAGAGAAACAGCAACAGTCCCTTGAATTCATGCCACAGTCCGACGGCATGGCGACTCAAAGCGGATAGTTTGAAAGGATCAATCATAAGCTCTCCTCGTGCTGGTAAATTACATCAGCTCAATTGCACACGCAGATCACGCAGCAGTGCGCCCGAGCGCAGACAGTCTTCATCATGGCCGGCATCACGCCAAGGTTCGACGACGGCGCTCTGCATCCATTCGCGCATCGGCGCCAGTGCCAGCAGCCGTTGGGCATAGGCGGCCGCGGCCGGCTCCAGCGTCAATCCATAGGTTTGCACACGGAACGCCACGGGGCAGAAGAAGGCATCCACGGCGCTGAACTGCGCACCGGCGAGAAACGGACCACCGAAACGGGTGAGCCCTTCTATCCATAATTCACTGATGCGGGCAATGTCACGACGCAGTGCGTCGCTCGCAGCATGCAGCCGAATCTCGACGGCGCAATTCATCGAACAACCTTCGCGCAGTGCCAGAAAACCGGAATGCATTTCTGCGGCGGCAGAGCGTGCCCAAGCGCGTGTCATCTGTTGCGCAGGCCACACGTTTTTGTACTGCTCAGCCAGAAACTCGGCGATGGCCAGCGAGTCCCAGATCGTGCCTTGCAATGCATCATTGGCTACGACCAGCGCCGGCACTTTGCCACTGGGCGAGAAGTGGCGGAACTCCTCCCAGCTGGAATGCGCAGTGAAAGGCACCAGGCGCTCCTGAAAGGGAATGTCCAGCATGCGCATGAGAATCCAGGGGCGCAGCGACCAGGAAGAGTAATTCTTGTTGGCGATGTAAAGCGTCAGCATGTTGTTCTCCGTGGCAGCGTTAGAAATCGACCTGGCGATGCTGTGTGCCTTCACCGGCGGTGATGAACATCAGTGTGCTCGGCCCGTTGACCTTGGCCGTGTGCCAGATGCACTTCGGCACCAGCGCCCAGCTACCCACGTCGCGCAGCGCCATGATCTTGTTGCCGGTTTTTTTCTCCAACACGAGATCGACGGAACCGCTGAGTAGAATCACCATCTCATCACCGCAAGGGTGCATCTCCCACATCGGCCAGTTATCACTGAAACTGTGAGTCGTCACCAGATACTCGTTGTGGAAATCTCCGAGCGCGCCAGAGGCAAGGTCCTGCCAGAACGTGCGCCCGACGAGCAGCACCTCGGCGGAGGCGTCGGGGCGCAGACGCAGATAATTGCTGTGCAGATTGAAAGGGCCTGCCTCACGACTCATGCACAAACTCCCGGGTACTGATTGCTGATTGCTGAACTGGGCGATGGAGCCCATTGAGCAGCTTTCCTGCATCATAGCCCCATCACCCAGGGCCAGCAAGGATGCCCCGGTTATGGTATTGTCCGGGCCAAACCAGCCCTGCCACCCCGTCTCTACACACAGGTGAACCCATGCCTTTTGCACACCATTTCAGTGATCACATCAGCCATCTTGGCGACCTCTATACCCGCGCGCTGCTGGAGGCAGGCCGTGGCTTCGAGGCCATCCTGCTGCACAGCGGTTCGGAACACTATCATTACGCGGACGACCAGAGCATACCCTTTCGCGCCTATGGCCATTTCGCCCACTGGCTGCCGGTGAACCGGCCGAACCAGGTACTGCTGATCGTCCCAGGCGAACGACCTGTGTACTTCCAGGTGGTGCCCAAGGACTTCTGGTATGAACAGAACTTCGCACTGGAGGATTGGGTCGCGGCGCCGTTGCAGATCGAGCGGCTGTCGAGCAGCCGCGCGGTGGCGGAAGCCGTCGACAAGCGCGGCCTGCTCCTGTCACGCATCGCCTTCCTGGGCCAGAACACTCACTACGCCACCGCCATCGGCATTCCTGCAGAGGCGCGCAATCCACCAGCCCTGTTGAATTGGCTGGATTATCAGCGCGCGTTCAAGACGGATTACGAGGTCGCCAGCATTCGCAAAGCTAACCGACAGGCGCTGCTGGGACACAATGCAGCGCGCCACGCTTTCGTCGGTGGTGGCAGCGAGTACGAGATCCACATGGCCTACCTGCAGGCCTGCGGCGTGCTCGACGAGGAGACGCCCTACACCAACATCGTCGCGCTGGACGAGAAATCCGCGATCCTGCACTACCAGTACAAGCGCCGCAGCAGTGGCGCACACAGCCAGGTGCTGCTGATCGATGCGGGCTGTCGCGTCAATGGCTACTGTTCCGACATCACTCGCACCAGCACGCGCAAACACACATTGCCGCTGTTTGTCGCGCTGGTGGAAGCGGTGGAGGCACTGGCAGTGAGTCTGGTGGAGCGCGTCGTGCCCGGCATGTCCTACGTGGACATTCATCTGGCGGCGCAGCGTGGTATCGCGCAGATTCTGCTGGAGGCGGGAATCTGCAGCGGATCACTGGAAGAGTTATTCGCGCAGCGCATCGGCACCCTGTTCATGCCGCACGGAATAGGTCATCTGCTGGGCATACAGGTGCACGATGTCGGTGGACGCCAGAGCAATGCACTGGGCGACATCAAGGCGCCGCCAGCTGACTATCCGGCGCTGCGCAATACGCGCATGATCGAGCCGGGCCAGGTGTTCACCATTGAGCCGGGGCTCTACTTCATTCGCCAATTGCTCGACCCCGAACGTGGCACCGAGCGCGGCAAATTGATCAACTGGGAATTGGTGGATCGGCTGCTGCCGCTCGGGGGAATTCGCATCGAGGACAATGTGCTGGTGACGCATGGCGGGGTGGAGAATTTGACGCGGGTGTCGATTTGAATTCGCTTCAGCCAGACACTAAAAACTATAGCTACATAGCGCAAAGATCAGCGCAAATATTCCAACACGATATTACAGGTTCTTTCCAGCGCGCCGCGATTGGCGGCGATGAACTGCCTGCCCGCTTCACCCATGCGGCGACTCACCTCTTCGTCACGCAGCATGGCGATGATCGCCATGGCCAGTTCATTCTCATCGGCGACTGTGCGTAATGCACCGGCCTCCTCCAACTGTTCGCAGATGGACTGAAAATTAAATTGTGAAGGTCCGACAAGCACCGGCAGACCGAGTGCCGCAGGTTCGATCACGTTGTGGCAGCCGGTGTCGACGAGGCTGCCGCCGACGAAGGCCACTGCGCTGACACTGAAGTAGGCGAGCATCTCGCCCATGGAGTCACCGAGCAGCACCTGGGTGTCGGCGGTAACCTCGCGTTGCTCGCTACGCTTGACGACGTTCAGTCCGAGATCCGCGCACAAAGCGGCGACGCTGCGAAATCTTTCCGGGTGACGTGGCACCAGAATCAGCAACAGATCGGGGATCTCTTTCAGGCAATGCTGAAACGCCGCCAGCACTTTCACTTCCTCATCGACAGATTTGCCGACACCTGGCGCGGCGCGTGTGCTCGCAGCGATCCACACCGGGCGCTCGCCTTGCAGACCTTCGCGATGAATGAGCGCGCGCAGTTCACGAGTCTTCTGTGCGAGGGAATCCGGGAGGTCCATCTCGAACTTAATGCTGCCGGTGATGCGCAACTGTTGTTCCTGCACACCGAGGCGACGGAAGCGCTCGGCATCGTTCGGCCCCTGTACAGCGATGCAGTCGATCTGCTGCAGCATCGGCTTGCCGAGCTTCGCAAACTTCTCATAACCGCGTGCGGATTTTTCCGACAGTCGCGCGTTGGCCACCACCACGCGCGTGCCCATTGCTTTGCTGTAATGGATGATGTTGGGCCACAGTTCCGTCTCCATGATCACCAGCAGCTGCGGTCGAAACGCCCTGAGGAAACGCTGCACGGCAAGGGGATGATCGTAAGGGGCGTAGACGTGACAGACATCGTCGCCAAACATGTCCACTACCCGCTCGGAACCAGTGGGCGTCATCGTGGTGACGACGATGGGCAGCTCGGGATGCTCGGCGCGCAGCTTGCGGATCATCGGTGCCGCCGCGATGGATTCGCCGACGGAGACTGCATGCACCCATATCCACCGCCCTGTGCAGGCCGCCTGCTCGGGCGTGAGCGAGACAAAACCGAAGCGTTCGGCCCAGCGCCGCGCGTAAGCCGGCGCCCGCAAAGCCCGCCACAGCAGACGCAGGATGATCAACGGCAGGACGAGGGTAAAGAGAATGTTGTAAGTGGTTCTGTTCAAGGCAACCTTTAGCGACGGTGTGTGTGCCAGGCGGCACAGTCGCGTCGCGCGCCGTGCTACCATTGGTGGCCTTCAGTCAGGCGGCCAGTCTCGGGTTGCCGCACTGTATCAAACTTTCTACGGGCACCGTTAGCCGCGCCACAGCTGGCCCGGCTCGCGATCAGACCCACGAGTCAGCGTTATGAATCGAACCTTTTCCACAGACATGGTCATCCTGGGCGGCGGCATCGCCGGCCTCTGGCTGCTGAACCGCTTGCGCCAGCGCGGCTTCGATGCCGTGCTGCTGGAAAAGTCGACTCTCGGCGGCGGCCAGACCATCGCCTCACAGGGCATCATCCACGGCGGACTCAAGTATGCCCTGAACGGTGTCCTCAGCCCGGCCAGTAGCGCCATCGCCGCCATGCCTGAGCGCTGGCGACTCTGCCTGCAGGGCCAGGGCGATGTGGATTTGCGCGGCTGCCGAGTGCTCTCGCCGCACTATTTTATGTGGTCCAGTGGCGGTTATCGTTCCCGCCTGAAGACTTTTCTAGGCAGCAAGGCGCTGCGCGGCCGCATCGACGCACTGAGCGAGCGCGAATACCCCGATTTCTTCCGGAATCACGAAATCTCCGGAGCTCTCTACCAACTTTCGGACTTCGTGCTGGACACTCCATCACTTCTGATGCTGCTTGCACAGCCGCACCGCGACCGTATTCTGCGCATCGATGCCGACACTGTGCAGACCCATGTGACAGAAGACGGAAAGCTGGACTGCCTCACGCTGCAAAGCCACGGCCGCACAGTGAACCTGCGGGCACAACGCTTTGTGCTGTGCGCTGGCGAAGGCAATGGCCCCCTGTTGCAGCAGCTGGGCATCGCTCAACCCGAGATGCAGACCCGGCCCCTGCACATGCTAGTCGCACGCGTGGCGCATGCCCTGCCGGCCTACGTCCACTGCATCGGCGACAGCTTCGGCATGACCCCGAGGCTTACCGTGACCTCCCATCCCGACCCCACGTCCGACGGCAACAGCTGGATCTGGTACATCGGCGGCGAGATTGCCGAGAGCGGCGTACAGCGCAGTCCGGAAGAGCAGCAGGCCGAGGGGTTGCGTCAGCTCGGCGCGGCGTTCCCCTGGGTGGATTTCAGCTCAGCACAGTGGGACAGTTTCTTCATCAATCGCGCCGAGCCGCGCCTGCCCAATTTGCAGCGCCCGGACAACGCCTACGTCAGCGCGAAGCAGAATCTCCTGATCACCTGGCCCACGAAACTGACGCTGACGCCCGATCTCTCCGACAGCGTGTGCGATGAGTTGGACCGGCAGCAGGTGCAACCGCAGGCTGCACCTGCTGCCAATGCCGAAGATTCAACAACACTCTCCAGCTGTTTCGATTTCCCGGAAGTGGCACAGCCGCGCTGGGAGCACCTCTTCACAGGAGCCTGACGGCATGGCATCCCACGCACCGCAACCGCTTGCACTGCCACGCCGTCTCCTCGGCGCGACGGGCATGAGTGTCTCCTGCCTAGGCCTCGGCACGGTGAAGATCGGCCGAAACGAAGGCGTCAAATACCCGGCCGGCTTTGCACTGCCAGACGACCAGCAGGTGCGCGAGCTGCTGAGCCTGTCCCGCGAACTGGGCATCAACCTCATCGACACGGCACCCGCCTACGGCAGCAGCGAGGAGCGCCTAGGCCAGCTGCTGACAAACCGTCAGGACTGGGTGATCTGCTCGAAGGCAGGTGAGGAGTTCGTGGACGGCAAGTCGTTCTTCAACTTCAGCGCCGCCCATGTGCGACGCAGCATCGAGCGCAGCGCGCAGCGCCTGCGCACCAATTATCTCGACCTGGTGCTGGTGCACTCGGACGGAAACGATGAGGACATCATCCTGCGGACGGACTGCTTCGAGGCGCTGACGCGCTGTAGAGAAGAGGGACTGATCCGCGCCTTCGGCATGTCCACCAAGACGGTGGCCGGTGGACGGCTGGCGGTGGAGGGGAGCGATGTGGTGATGGTGACCTACCACCCCGGCGCGACGGAGGATGGCGAGGTGATTGATCTAGCGTATGCGCGAGGCAAGGGCGTGTTGATCAAGAAGGCGTTAAACAGCGGGCATGCACTGAGCAGCGGCGCAGACCCAGTCAAGGCGAACATGGAGTTCATCTTCAGTAAGCCGGGCGTCAACGCGATCATCGTCGGCACCATCAACCCGGTCCACCTGCGGCAAAACGTCGAGGCGGCAGTTGCTGCAGCCTGCTAACCCCTGCGGGGTCAGCGAGATTTGGGGTCGAGATTTGGGGTCAGAGTAAAAATACAGACTGTATTTTTACTCTGACCCCAAATTTAAGCAGAATTCGCAGAGGGTGTAGAGGTTCAGCGGATCGTTGAGGCGCAGCGCCGCGAGATCGGAGAACATGCGCTGCCAGCCGCCCAATGACACGTTCCCCAGCGCCACCGCGCCGATGTTCTGCGCCATTCCTTGCAACAACATCTCGCCTGGCGACATCGGCGTCTCGATGTAACGCATCCGGTAGTCGTTGACCTCGGCCAGCCGAGCAGCCGCCTCGATAGCATCGTCCAAATCGCCAAGATAATCGACCAGCCCATACTGCTGCGCCTGTGTCCCACTCCAGACCTGGCCCTGGCCGACAGCATCCACCTGCTCTTCCGTCATGCCACGCCCCTCGGCGACCAGCCTGAGGAAGCGCCGGTAACCATCTTCGACCGTGGCTTGAAACACCGCCGCCAGCGGTTCGCTGATACCGGTGAAGGGGTCAGCGCGCGTCAATGGAGTGGTGCTCACGCCGTCGGCATAAACGCCGATGGAGGCCAGGCTGCCCTCGAAGGTGGGGATCATGCCGAAGATGCCGATAGAGCCCGTGATCGTTGCGGGCGAGGCCCAGATCTCGTCCGCCATCGCGGCGATCCAGTAGCCGCCAGAGGCGGCCGTGCCACCCATGGAGACCACCAGTGGCTTGCCGCTCGTCTGCAGCAGGTCCAGCTCTTGCCGGATCAATTCGGAAGCCATGGCGGAACCGCCAGGTGAGTCGATGCGCAGCACCACAGCCTTCACGTTGTCGTCACGGCGCGCCTCCCGGATCAGCGCCGCCAGCGAATCGGCGCCGACCACCCCGCGTGGCTGATCACCAACATCAATGGTGCCCTCGGCGACAATCACCCCGATTTCGTTCTCTCTCGGCAGGTCCGACCCGCTGGTCAAGGCAAGGTACTGCTGAAACTCGATAGTGCCGGCCGCCGCATCGCCTTCGCTGCCCCCGGCCAGCTCCCGCAAGTGATTGCGTAACTGCGGACGGCTGAGCAGCTCGTCGACCAGGCCATGTTCCAGCGCCGTCGCCGCCGTGTCACCATCGGACGCGCGCAGGTGATCGCCAAAGTCGTTGGTATAGCTGCGCAGCAACTGTTCGCTAAGCCCGCGGTTCTGCGCCACCTGAGTCAGGTAGCGCTGCCACAGTTCGTCCACCAGCTGCTGACTGTTGGCGCGCGATTCGTCGGACATATTGTTGCGCTCGAAGGGCTCCACGGCCGCCTTGTACGTACCGACGCGAAAGATTTGGACGTTGACGCCGAGCTTGTCGAGCAACTCGTTGTAGAACAGCTGACTGCCACCATAACCAGGCAGCAGCACCTGCCCCATCGGGTGCAGGATCACGGTGTCGGCATAGGACGCCAGCAGGTACTGGGCCTGATCGTAATAATCGCCGTGGGCGATGAGGGATTTACCGCTCTCCTTGAAGGTCTGCAGCGCCGCGCCGACCGTCTCCAGGTTGGCCGGGCTGATGCTGGTCATCTCCCCGAGGTTGAGTACGACTCCGGTGATGCGCTCATCCTCGGCTGCCCGTTTGAGCGTCTCGGTGATGTCGCGCAGCGGCGTGGTATTCAGTTCCCCAGAACCGAGCAGCAGCGTCGCGGGGTCCACTTCACCGGGCTGTTCCACCACCGGGCCTCGCGGATTGATGACCACCAGCCCGCCGTCCGGCACCTGCAGCGGCGTCGAGCCGCCAAAGAGCAACACCAGCACGATGACGAGGACAAACACGAACAGCAAACGACCGAAAAAGGTGCGCAGTGCGTCGATGGAACGGCCAAGAATTCGAAAGAAGCGGCCAAGCAGAGGTGGCTGGGACATGGGATAGTCGATTCCGTGATCATGGGGCATGGCGGCTGCAGGCCGCGGCCCCTGTGGGGGAGATCCAAGCTGTATGCAAACGGGAACTTACACAAAGAAGTATAGAAGTGGCAGCGACTTTAAGCCACAGAAGCCACAGCTAACGCTTTAGCCCTTGAGCTTCTCGACAATCGCCGAGGTGGAGCAATTGTCCAGAAACGCCAGCACATGCACCTCGCCGCCATAACCGAGCACGTATTCTCCACCCACCACTTGCTCAATGCTGTAGTCGCCGCCCTTCACCAGAATATCGGGCCTGAGCAGACGCAGCAGCGCTTCCGGGGTGTCATCGGCAAACGCGACGACCCAGTCCACTGCTTCCAATCCAGCCAGCACCGCCATGCGCCGCTCGACAGGATTGATGGGACGCCCCGAGCCCTTCAGGCGCTTGACCGAGGCATCGTCGTTGATCGCCACGATCAGGCGCTGGCCCAGCTTGCGCGCCTCGGCCAGATAGCCGACGTGGCCCGCGTGAATGATGTCGAAGCAGCCATTGGTGAACACCACCTTCTCGCCGTGAGCACGGGCATCCTCGACCGCCAGCAACAGCTGCTCGGCTGTCATCACGCCACGTCCGGAGCCTTCCTCGCGCTGAATCGCACGGCGCAGCTCCGGGCCGCTGATGGCAGCGGTGCCCAGCTTGCCCACTGCGAGCCCGGCAGCCAGATTGGCCAGCGCGGTACCGTCGTCGAGCGAATGCCCGGCTGCCAGCGACGCTGCCAACACGGCGACCACAGTGTCCCCGGCGCCAGTGACATCGAACACTTCCTGCGCCCGGGTTGGCATGTGCAGTTCGGGATGCCCAGGGCGCAGTAGCGTCATGCCGTGCTCACCGCGGGTGATCAGCAACGCCTCCAGGTCCAGCTCGGACATCAGCTTCAGACCACGGGCGGAGAGCTCTTCCTCGCTGCGGCATTTGCCGACAATGGCTTCGAACTCGTTGAGATTGGGCGTAATCACGGTGGCACCGTGATACTTGCTGAAATCGGAGCCCTTGGGGTCAGCCACCACAGGGATGCCGCGGGCGCGCGCGGCGGCGATCAGTTCACGGGTGTTGAGCAGTGCGCCCTTGTTGTAGTCCGACAACACCAGCACCTGAGCACCGCCCAGCAGCGCCACCGCTCGCGCCTCCAGCGAAGCCACTGCCTCGGCACCAAAATCCTGTTCGAAGTCCAGACGAAGCAGCTGCTGATGCTGAGCAATCACACGCAGCTTGGTGATGGTCGGCGCCGCGCCGCACACCGCGAAGTCACACAGCACTCCGGCAGCCTTCAAACGCGAATGCAACTCCTCGCCCGCCTCGTCGGCACCGACGATGCCCACCAGCGACGCCGCTGCGCCGAGTGCCGCGATATTCAGCGCCACGTTGCCTGCACCGCCCGGCCGATCCTCGCGATTGGCGACGCGCACCACGGGCACCGGAGCCTCCGGGGAGATCCGCGTGGCCTTGCCGTGCCAGTACCGATCCAGCATCACATCGCCAACCACGAGCACTCGCGCCTGCTGAAAAGGGGGCATGTCCAGTTTCATCACACAGTCCTGAGAAGTCCGAAAATTCAGGCGGCGATCATAGCACAGGCGGTTGGGGATCTTGACAGCCACCCCCGGTATGACCAAAAATCATACCAAGGAGAGCCCTATGAGCAGCAGCAAGATAGCCATCAGCCTGGATTCCAGAGTATTGGAAGAAATCGATGCATTAGTGAGGAATCAAATGTTCCCCAGCCGCAGTCGCGCCATTCAGGAAGCGATCACCGAAAAGTTGGAGCGCCTGAACCGGAACCTGCTGGCGCAGGAATGCGCCAAGCTTGATCCCGCGTATGAGCAGGCTTTGGCGGAAGAAGACCTGCAGGAGGGATTGGCTGAGTGGCCGGAATACTGAGAGGCGAAATCCGCTGGGGCGATTTGAACCCAGTGCGAGGCAATGAGCAGGCTGGCCGACGCACGGTGCTGATCTTGAGCCACGACATTTTCAATCAACGCTCGGGAACAGTCGTCGCCATGGCGATCACCAGCCAGCCACAGAAGGCAGGTTTTCCATTGACGTATCGGCTTGAAAGCGGCTCCCTGCCTGTGACTTCATGGATCAAGATCAGCCAGATCCGCACGCTCTCCGTGGAGCGCATAGGTGATCGAATCGGTCGCATCGATCCAGAAGAGCTCACCACCATCATCGACGGTTTCAATCAGATCGTCAGCCACTGAGCTTCTCAGGACCTACCACGCATGCTATGGATCAAGAACTACAAGCTGCGCCCAACCCACCCAAATGCCCTTGCATTTAAGCCCCGCGTAAATAGACTCCCGTCAGCCCAGAATTTCCCAACAGGCCAGACCCAATCATGGATTCCGCCGACAACACGCTAAAGTCCAAGCTCCACGAAATAATTTTTGGTTATGAGACACTGGCCGGGAAACTTTTCGACGTCATCCTGATTTCATTGATTGCCATCAGCGTGATCGCGGTCAGGATGCGCCTGCTCGAATCGCCAGAACATGCCAGGGCTGCGAACTCGCGACACACGAGGCCGACGCGGCTTTCTGCAAAAGGTGTGGTTGCAACCTTTATTATGGACTCTCCAGATATCCTACTCTCGGCTCTGCGAGCGAGTGTTTAAGTTAGTACACCTCCAAACCTTCGCTTGCAGGCCAAGCTCCCACAGGGGGCGACGCAGAAATAGCCTGAAATTCTTCCCGACAAGACATTACAATGCGCCAACCTGAAGGAGTCCGCGGTCTATGCCTGTTCCACCCAAACGCTTTGGCGTCCTCGTCGCCTACATCGCCATGTTGATTGCCGCCATCGGCGGTTACCTGCTCATCCGCGCAGCTGGCGCAGACCTCGTGGCGAGTGCGCCCGCTGCGACCAGCGTTGTACGCTCCGAATGGATCGTCACCGACCCGCTGGCCGAGGTCCTGCTCGCGCTCGCGTTGATCACTTTGGTGGCCCGGGCGATGGGCGTATTGTTTCGACGCTTTCTGCGCCAGCCACCGGTGATCGGAGAGATCTTCGCCGGTCTCGCGCTCGGGCCTTCGCTGCTCGGCACGGTGTCACCGACGCTGCAGGCATTCGTGCTGCTCCCTGATGCCGCGCCCTTTGTCGGCATGATTGCCAAAGTCGGCGTGGTGCTGTTCATGTTTCTGGTGGGGCTCGAGCTGGACATGAAGGCGGCGCGCAAGCACGGGCAGGCGACTGTCATCATCGCCCACGCCAGCATCATCACGCCTTTCCTGCTCGGCGCGCTGCTGGCGCTGGGGCTTTACCCGCTGTACGCGGCGCAGGACGTAGACTTCACCGTCTTCTCGCTGTTCATCGGCGTGGCGATGTCCGTCACCGCCTTCCCCGTGCTGGCGCGCATCCTCAGCGATTTCCGGGCGCAGCGCACCCGTCTCGGCGGGCTAGCACTGTCGAGCGCGGCAGTGGGCGATGCAACCGCATGGGTGCTGCTGGCGTTCGTCGCGGGTGTCGCCACGGCCAAGGTGTCGGGCGTGGCGTGGACGATCGTGCTCTCCGGCGCCTTCGTCGCATCAATGTTCTGGATAGCGCGGCCACTTCTGCGTCAGCTCGCGGCACGCGAGGAGCGCAACCCCGAGCCATTGTCACAAGGCGTGTTGGGGCTGGTGTTCGTAGCGCTGTTGCTGGCAGGGGCGGCGACTGAATTCATCGGCATTCACGCTCTGTTCGGCGCGTTCCTGCTCGGTGCCGTCATGCAGCACGACGGGCGATTGGCGCAGCAGATTCGCACGCGCATGGAAGACATCGTCATCGTACTGCTGTTGCCGAGCTTCTTCGCCTACACGAGCATGCGCACCGAGGTCGGGCTGCTCAGTGGGGCGACAGACTGGCTCGCCTGCCTCGCCATCATTGCGGTGGCCACGGCGGGCAAGTTCGGCGGGTCCTTCATTGCCGGACGCTTCGTCGGCCTGAGCCTGCGCGAGTCCAGCATCATCGGCATCCTCATGAACACGCGCGGGCTGATGGAGCTGATCGTACTGAACCTCGGCCTGGAGATGGGCGTCATCTCCCCCCGCCTCTTCACGATGCTGGTGATCATGGCGCTGGTAACCACTTTTGCTACCACACCGCTGCTGCATCTGGTCATGCGCAAGCGCGGCTTCGAAGACGAACCGGCAACAGTGCCGATGCCGACTCAGGAGCGCACTTTGTGACCAAGAAATCGAAAAAATCCGAGCACCTGAGCGACTTCCTCGCGCCTCGTTACTGGCCCACCTGGCTGGGCTTCGGGGTGATCTGGCTGGCCGCGCACTTGCCTTTCGCCGTGCAGATGCGCATCGGCCAGGGAGTCGGTTGGTTGATCTACAAATTCGCTCGGGATCGACGCCGCATCTGCAAGACCAACATCGCACTGTGCTTCCCGGAACTCGACGAGAATGCACAGGCACGGCTGGTGCAGGAGACATTCATTTCCAATGGCATCGGCGTGATGGAAGTGGGAATGGCCTGGTGCCGCCACCCGGAAGATTTCCGCAGGCGCGTCACGGTGAGCGGACTGGAGAATCTGGATGCGGCAGCACGGGATGGCAAAGGCATATTGCTGGTGTGCGCCCATTTCACGACGCTGGAGTTTGCAGGCAGTCTGCTGAGCCTGTTCCACAAGATGGATGTCACCTATCGGCCCCACAAAAATCCTCTGTTCGAAACACTCATGTTCCGCGCCCGACAACGTCTCTATGGCGCCGTGATTGACCGCGGCGATGTGCGACAGGCGCTGCGCAGGCTGCAGCAGGGGTACACCGTGTGGTATGCACCGGATCAGGACTACGGTCCCAGGCACTCAGTGTTTGTGCCCTTCTTTGGCGTGCCGGCTGCGACGATTACCGCCACCAACCGTTTTGCCTCATTCAACCATTCTGCGGTGATCTTCTTCAGTCATTACCGCAATGTGGAGAACTCAGGCTATCATCTGGACTTCAGTGCACCACTGCAGGATTACCCAAGCGGCGATGACACCACAGATGCCATCCGCATCAACAGCGTCATCGAAACCGCAGTACGCCAGCATCCCGAGCAATATCTGTGGTTGCATAAACGCTTCAAAACTCAGGTCGAGGGCAAGACAGCCAGCCCTTATAACAAAAGAAGAGTACGTCCATGAATCGTCAGTGGCGTGACCTCGATATCCGCTACTGGGCGGCAGCGGCAAGTTTGTTGCTGTCGCTTCTCAACGCCCTGCTCAACCCCATTCCCAACCCCGACGCCTTCGAGTATGTGCGCACCGCCGAGATCTTTCTCAGCGAAGGTCTTGCCGCCGCGTTTGCGTATCAGCCGTCGGCGACCTACCCGATCCTGTTCGGCATGTTGCAGCAATTAACGGGGCTGGAAATGTTTACGGCAGCGCAGGTCGTCAACGCCTTGCTGTTTTTGTTGCTCGTATACGCCTTTGTCTCTCTGGCGATGCAGGTACGTAACAACAAACGCATCGCACTGCTGGCGGCGATCACGATCCTGATCATTCCCTCCCTCAACGAGTACCGCTACTACCTGATTCGCGATATCGGCTTCATCGCCCTGCTGCTGACGGGGATGTTGTTCCTGATTCGTTACGGCAGGCGGCAGCGTCTGCAGGACGCTGCACTATTCGTGGTGAGCACGGCACTGGCAATGCTGTTCCGCAGCGAGGCCGTGGTGTATCTGTTCGCCGCTCCGCTGGCGCTCCTTTGGCTCCGTGAATTACCGCTGCGCATGCGAGTGCTGGCGGTGCTCAAGGCCGAGGCCATCTGTGTCGCGCTCGGTACAGTGGGCGTGCTGGCGCTGTTGCTGATCGACATCAACGTGCTGCAGCTGCTGCAGCGCGCTGCCACCGTGTATCTGCCGTTTCTGCAGGACGCTTGGACAGCGCTCAGCGATGACTCCTCACCACTGACTACGGCAGTGTTCGGAGAATATGCGGCGAATTTTTCCGGCCAGAACATCGTGTTGTTCATGACCGCCGGATTGGCAGCCATTCTGGTGGTCAAGCTGATCGCCGGATTCGGCGTGCCGGCTCTGCTGGTGCTGGTCTATGGTCTGCGCCAGCGTAGTTGTGAGCTCACAAATCCGAGCATGCGTGTGGTACTCAGTTATGCGGTGATCGCCTTCACCATTCTGCTCGGCTTCCTGCTGCTTACGCGCTTCATGTCTACGCGCTATACCCTGCTGTTCTGCACATTGTTGCTGTTGATGGTGCCATTTGTAATTGACAGCGCACTGGCGCAGACGCGAGCGCCAATCCGCGCAAGAGTGTTCCGCGGGGTGCTGGGATTTCTTGCCCTGTTCTGCTTCATCGACGCGCATTTCAGTTTTGGTGAGTCGAAGGATTTTCTGCAGCAAGCCAGCAGCTGGCTGCGCGACAACACAGAAGAAGATGCACTGGTCATCACCAACAGCAACTATGTCGCTTATTACAGTGGACGGGTGGAGGCATACGACAGAGTTGAGCGTTACATCGGTATGGAGACGATTACCGATGCGCCCTATGATTCACTGCTGGCACTGAGCACCGATCGTGATGTGCTGTCCTACGTGGACGAGGCGCGCGCGTTCGATCTGCTGGAGCTGGTGGTGGCGTTTCCGCCGCAAGGGCGGCCGGAGTTTGTGATTTATCGGCGGACTGCGGAATAACCGCAGACGCTACCCAATCAAACATCCGGGCGCTTGGTGACAAGAACATCCTGCATGATCAGGTATTCCAGATCCGAGCCAAAGAACAGGTTTAGCGCATCCTCTGGCGAGCAGATCATCGCCTCGCCGGGGCGGTTTAGTGAGGTGTTGAGCACGATGCCGTAGCCGCTGATCTTCTCGAATTCCTTCAGCAGTTCGTAGTAGCGCGGGTTGGCTTTCTTCGTCACCACATGCGCGCGGCTGGTGCCATCCTGATAAACGACGGCCGGCAACAACTTCTTCCACTTCTCCGATACATCGTAAGTCCGGCTCATGTAGTGACCCGGATATTTCACCTGCAACACTTCTTCCGCGAGCGTATCGATTATGCTCGGCGAAAAGGAGCGCCAGTGCTCCCGGAATTTGATCTTCTGATTGATGCTCTCGACCATGCCGCTGGTTGAAGGATTGCCGAGAATGCTGCGGTGCCCGAGTGAACGCGCACCAAACTCCATGCGCCCCTGAAACCAACCGACCAGCTGGCCCTTGCCCAGCAGCTCGGCCGCCTTGGCGGGGGCATTCTCCAACACCTCAAACAACGGCCGGTCACGACAGCGCTCGCAAGCGCGGATGCAGCGGTCCGTCGTGAAGCGCGGCCCGAGGAACGGATTCTTATTGCCGAGCACCTCGACATTCTGTTGCGACAGGGCATAGGACGCCGCGCCTATCGCCGTCCCAGCATCACCTGGTGCCGGCGGCACGTACAGCTTCTTGACCATGGGTAGAGTTGCCAGTCTCTGGTTGAGCTTGACGTTCAAGGCTCCGGTGCCAGCAAACACCAGCCGCCCGCTCTCCTTGAGAATGTCCCCGAGGTAGTGAGTAACCAACGCGACTGCCGTTTCTTCGTAAATCTTCTGAATGCTGGCAGCGTAATGCACATACGGATCCTGAATCAGGTCACCAGCCCGACGTGGGCCCAGCTGTGTGATCAAGTCCTTGCCAAAGGAATGGCCACGGGAGCGGTCCTTGAAACGACGCAACCCCACCGTGCCCACCAAGTGGGTATCGATAGCGAACTTGCCGCCCTCGAACCTCGCCAGATTGGAGAGGTCATATTTGTCCGGGTCGCCATAAGTCGCCATGCCCATGACCTTGGCGTCACCGTCAAGCAAGTCGAAGCCGAGATAGTCAGAGATGGCTCCGTACAGAAGCGCGAGCGAATCGGGGTCGTAGAATTCCTTGATCTTGTGGATGCGGCCGTTTTCACCATAGCCCAGGAACATCGACGCATACTCGCCGCGCATATCGATGGTGAGGATCGCAGTCTTATCGGTATAGCCACTCATGTGATACGCATTGCTGGCATGTGCAAGCTGATGCTGCACGGGCACGAGCTTGACCTTGTCCCAGGGGATCATCAGCTTGTCGAGCAACCCCTTGACCTCGTGAATGTAGCGACGATAGCGGCGGTTACCGTTGAAGATGGCATCGAAGGCGCGGTCTGGCGCATACCAGTAGCGTTTCGCGTAGTGCCAGCGGGCCGGGCTGAAGATTGAGATCGGCGCGTAGGAAATGGCGACGGTGTTGACATCGCGTGGCTTGATGCCAGCGGAGCGAATGCAATACATGGCCGATTCCAGCGGCATGCTGTCACGGGCATGCTTGCGGCGAATCATGCGCTCCTCTTCGACAGCGGCCACCAGTTCTCCATCGACATAGATAGCAGCAGCAGCGTCAAAACCAAGGGCCCCGGAGAGCCCCAGCGTAATCAGAGACATGATGTACCTTTCAAGTGGTTGTCTGTTTGTTCCACCAGTGCAAGGACTCGTGCCGCGCACTCGGGCTTATCCTGCCAGTTGGCGATGAAGCGTTGTAGATCTTTACCGAAAGCGTTTTTGAAACGCTCCTTGTCTGGTACTTTGCGCATGGCATCCAGATCCAGAACAATCAGCGCTTCGGCAGTGCTGATGAAATTGGTGGCCTTCATATCACCATGCACGACGTGGTAGTCGCACATCACCTGAAAGAGCTGGCTGAACTGTGCCAGCACCCGTTCCCACGCGGCGGAATTTATAGGCTCTTTCGCCAGATAACGCAAGACATCCTCCCCCGTCACAAACTCGCTCAGGAAATAGGCTTCACGGCACAGCGGACCGATGCGGCGCTCCATCATCAGCAATGGTTGCGGTGTCGCAACACCGAGCATCTCCAGTATGTGCGCATTGCGCCAGCTCACCCCCGCACGGCTTGGCAGCACTGCGCGGCGCAGGCCATGCCAGAAATTTTTGATGTTGTAGCGCTTGAGCACGTAGTCCCTGCCATCGATCTGCACCAGCGCCACGGTGGAGGTGTGGCCGTTCTTGAGCAGACGACCACGAGCAATGAATGCATCCGGTCCGTCCAGAAATTCGCGCAGCTGTGCGGATTGCAGTGTGCGTCTATAGACAACGAAGCGATCGCGCCGCTGTTCACAGATGTGAGCACTGGTCTCGCGATAAAGTTTGTCGAGCAACACACGCAGCCGCGCCAGACGATTCTGCTGCAGCAGTGCGCTGAACATGCAGGGGTCGCTGCTAAATTCCATCTGCGGACGCAAGCTGCGATAGAGTTCGTAGAGGGCCGGTACCTGCGTATCATTGTGAACGGGAAACTGCGCGAACAGCAGCGCGAGATTCTGCAGAGAGCGCACACTGTCGACGCCATCTGGCGCGCCGGTATGCACCGATACGGCGGCAGCATCGAGAAGGAACAGCGTGTCGTCCTGCAGCAACCCACCCTGCAACAACCCTTCCTGCAACAAAAAGTTATCGAGATGGAGGTCTTTTTGCAGCAGACCTCGGCCATGACATTCGGCGATCAGCATCACCACTTTTCTCAACAGGTGCTCTCGCTCGACCACAGCGGCACGCTCCCAGCGCCGCCCTACCGTTTCGCTGTCCTGCACATAGTGCAAGAGCAAAATGCCAGTGCCTCCATCCACACTGACGCCGGAAGCGAGCACGGCGGGAGTCGCAATGCGCGCTGCTGCGATAGCCTCCACACCATCGATTTCCCGCTGCAGATGCTGTTGCCAGCGCATGCGCGCGAAGAACAATTTGGCAAGCACAAGTTTCCCTTGCCAGCGGGCCAGCGCCACGACTCTCTTTTCAGGCAGCACCCGGAACACCTTCAACAGTTCCAGCGGCTGCACCTCGCCTTCGGTTTGTTGCCATAGCAGGACCGCAGGGTCGGTCTCCGTCGGCAGGAACATCCGGCCACTGGCCATCAAGGTTCTGGTATCGAGTGTCGTCATCATGGTCTATGCGGCTCCGTTTATTTTTCTATCCAGTCGCAGGGCCTTGTCCTGCACCTGTGTCCAGAAAGCAGCATCTTCACTGAGCGCCTGGCGCAAGGATTTGCCGCTGTAGATTTTCACGAAGCGCAGAAAATCATGGTGGTTCAGACCGATGTGTAACGCCGAAAAATACAGCCCGGCGACATCTTTGATTATCCAGCGTTGCGGCAGCGTGTCGCTGATCAGCGCACGATGCAGGTCGATCAGTGACAGACGGGGCACGAGAATTTCGCCAGCGCTGAACCGTTCATTCTCATGCAACAGAAAGTGGCAGATGTAAAAATCGCGATGACAGATCCCATTGCCGTGTACGGTGCGGCTGATGCGTGCCAGTGCGCTTAGCAGGCGCAGCTTGATGGAAAATGGCGGACTCTGTTGTGCCCATCGCGCGCAGTAATCTTCGAGACTGACGGTGTTTTCCAGCGCCTCGGTGATGATGAAGGAGTGACGGCGGGCGGGGTTCCAGCCTCGGCTGCCCCAGGCCACTGCGGTCATGCTCTCGACCCCGAGTTGCTGCAATCTCTCTACCGCTCGCCACTCATTCTGAGCACCTAGAATCGGCAGGCGCATTGTCAGCAGATTCTTGATGATCTCGCCCCAGCCGACGCCATGATGAATCTTCGCAAAGTATTTTCTGCCGTCCTGCTCGAACTGAAGTGTCCGGCGACCCTTGACGTTGCGATAGACGACGCCCTGCAATTCATCCGCTTTCTGGAACGGGTCACTGCCTTGCCAGGCTGTCGCGAAATCATTACGCAGATGCAGAGTCATGAAGCTCTCCCGGTGGTGGCGGCGGCTGTCGTACTCTTGTTCGGGCTGAGGTTCACGTTCACTTTCTTGGAGAGACGCGGATGGAGAGAGGATTCGATCAGGTCGAGCGCCGTCTCCGCCATGCTGTAGAGATTGGCACTGTGGCCATACTCAATGCCGTTGCGGCGCCAGCTGTCTCTTTCAGGGGTCGTCAGCATGTGCAACAGACGCGCGTTCAGTTCCTCCTGCTGGAACGGCGACTCACAGACCTCGCCAGAACCCGCGCGCGTGATGTGAAACGCATAACCACAGGTGGCGGTGGTCAGCACTGGCAGACCGGCGATGGTGGCCTCCAGCAGCACATAACCGGCACTTTCACTGTAGGCAGGGTGCAGCAGCAGATCGCTGCCCTGCAGGAAACGCGGCACATCGTCGCGACCTCCCAGGAAGGTGCACAGAGTGGAGATGCCGAGTCGCTCTGCCAGCCGCTGGAAATGCGACGGCTTGTCCTGCCCGACTATGAAATAGCGCACACGCTGACGCACCTCTGGCGGCAACGCGGCGATGGCCCGCAGCGAACGATCCACGCCCTTCACCACGAAGCCGGAGCCGATCTGCAGCACGGCGTGATCTTTTTCCCCTAGACCAAACTCGTGACGAAACTGCGCACGAATCTGCGCTGCGTTGGCCGGCGCCTGACGATCGCGTTCGATGCCCGGCGGCAGGTCATGCAGGCGCGGCTCGCAGCCGGGATAGTGCCGGGCAAACTGGCTGCGCTGCAGCGGCGAGAGGAGCAGCACCTGAGTCTGCGAACCGGGGCCGAATACCGCCTCCTCATAGTCGCGGAAGTGGCGGTAGCGCGGGGTGAAACGGTAATAGAAGGCGCGCTGGTGCAGCGCACGTTCGGCAAAACAGGGGTCGGCGGCGTGGTACACATCAAGGCCGGGCATCTTGATGAAACCGATGACGCCATCCGGAGTCTGTCGCTGCAGCAAGGTGTTGACCGCCGCCGTGAACCGTCGATAGAGACCGTGTCGAGTCCAGGCTTTCACCGGCACGATGACGATGCTCACGCCCTCGGGCCGTTCCCCCTGCCATTTCATGGTGTAAACGGTGATGTGATGTCCTCGTCGCAACCCCTCCCTGACCAGTCGCATGAAATCGCGCTGCTGGCCGCCGTACGGAAAGTAGGAATAAATGAGGAAGGCCAGCGTCATGGCAATATCACGCTCCTGCCGTTTCGTCCCATCACCTGCTCCAGCGCCGCAAGCACCTGGCTGGGCGGCTGCGTGCTGTAGCACGGCGGCTCAACCAACAACTTACGTGGGTCAGACCCGCCGAGAGGCGCTCCCGGCAAGGGTTTCGGCAGGTCCGACCCCAATTTTTGTTCGTAGCGGCAGATGCGGCTCATGCAAGGGGCGCAGGCGAAGGTGGACGGGAGGTGGGCCTGGTGGCGGCCGTAGGTGCCGGCGAGCCCCGGGTTGGTGGGGCCGTAGAGCGATAGCGTGGGTGTGGCGAGTGCGGCGGCGAGATGGCCGAGGCCGGTATCGACTGCCACCACACCCTCGGCGGTCGCGATTTGCCGGGCCATGCCGGCAAGGGTTTGACGCTCCAACACTTCGACTCCGGCGAGTCCATCGGCAATAGCAAGGGCGCGCTGGCGTTCCGCCTCATTGCCCCAGGGCAGGCGCACTGTATAGCCCCGTGCCGCGGCCAGCCGGGCCAATTCGCGCCAGTGTGCCTGCGGCCAGTGCTTGGTGGGCCAGGTGGTGCCATGCAGGAAGATCAACCGTCCGCTCTCACGGCTCGCATCGGTTAGACCGATTCGTCGCAGATCCAGTCCATAGTCGATAGTATCAACGCTACCCGGCTCATAGCTGTAATTCAGCGCCCGGGAGAACAGTTCACGCACGCGCTCCACAGCGTGCTCGTCGCGGGGCACGGAAAACATCTTGTTGTAAAAGAGGGTCGCCAGCGGTTCCTTGATGGTGCTGTTGCTCAGCCCGACCGTCAGCCCTTTGGACAGACGGCTGATGATGCCGCTCTTGATGAGGCCCTGGGCGTCGATCACCAGGTCATAGTGGGTCTGCTTGAGGTCTTCGCGAAAGGCCGCGAACTCGCCATTGCGGAATGTCTTCATGACGCTCTTGCGCCAGCGCCGCAGCGCCACCGGAATCACGCGATCCACGGCCGGATGCCACGACGGCACTTCGGCGAAATTTTCCTCCACCACCCAGTCGAACTGCAGGCGCCGGTTGGCGCTTTTAGCGTCCGTCACCGCGGGCAGCGTGTGGATGATGTCTCCCAGGGAGGAGACTTTCACTATCAGGACTCGCAAAGTGTGTGGCTCTCCTCTCAGGCGCCTGAAGCGCCTGTGGTGTCTGTTGCGTCTGTAATTGTCCCAGCCTGCGCCAGCACCTGCTGCAGGGCGGCAAACGCGAGTTGTGGCGACAGGTCCACCAGACAGCGCTTGTGCTTGAGCGGACAGGTGCGCTCGAAGCAGGGGCGACAGTCGATGTCGATTGCGAGCAATTGTACGTTATCTGCCAGCGGAGGAGTGAAGTCTGCGGAGGTGGAGCCGTACAGCGCCACAATCGGACGCGCCAGGGCCGCTGCCACATGCATGAGTCCGGAGTCGTTGCTGATGACGGCTGCCGCCAGCGACATCAGATCGATGGCCTGCGCCAGCGAAGTTCTGCCGGTCAGATCGTGACAGTGCTCCTGCCCCGCCGCTGTCAGCAATCCATGGATGGCGGTGGCGATGCTGGAGTCCTTCGCCGACCCCAGAATCCACACCTGCCAGCCGGCGTCGATCTGCTGCTGGCTGACGCTCGCATAGTGTTCGGCGGGCCATTGCTTGGCGTCACCGAACTCGGCCCCGGGGCAGATGACCAGCACCTGCCGCTCGGTCCCGGGGATGGGCAGCTGCAGGGCGACTACGGCGGCGGCGACCGAGGCCGGGTCCGTCACTAGACGCGGGCGTGGCAGGGGATGTGGCAACGCCGCGCCATTCGGCAAACCCAGTGCCACGAAGCGCTGGACCATCAACGGCAGCGCCTGTTCATCGAGGATTCGCAGGTCATTGAGCAGCATGCCGCGCGCCTCGCCGCGCCAGCCGGTGCGGACCCGCGCCCGCACGAACAGCGCAGCCAGCGCGGACTTGAAGGAATTGGGCAGCACGATGACCTGATCGTAGCACTCCTTGCGCAGGCGGTGACCGACCCGGTAACGGCCGGCCAGGTTCAGCTCACCATGTTTGAACGGCATCTCGACGGCACGGCGCACCTGCGGCATTCGTGCCAGCAACGGCTTGCTCCAGGCCGGGGCCAGCACATCGATGACGGGCAGCGGATGTCCGTTCTGTAGCGCCTGCTCCTGCAGCGTCATGAACAGTGCCTGCGCCATCACCATGTCGCCTACCCACGAGGGGCCGACTATCAGTATCTTTTTCGTCATGCGGGCTTCTTCATTCGGGCCTATTTACAAAGGGCTGGAAAACCGCGTCCCAGATCTGGCTGACCTGCGCCTGACACTGGCTCAGCTCGGCTGGATATTCCGCTACGTCCTGATGGGCTAGCGCGAAGTGATGCAGTGCAGAGCGTAGGGCGAGATAGGCGTCGGTCAGCACGCGGAACTGCTCGCCGGTCAATAACCCGGTGTCACGGGCAGCCTCCAGAATACGAACGTTGTCCGGGTAGGTTAGCAAGGTGCTGTGGTCGGCTCCGTACGCCAGCGCAAGGAACTGCACGATAAACTCGATGTCGACGATGCCGCCATGGCCCTGCTTGATGATGAAGGAGACCTTCTCGCGTTCGTGGTGCGGCTTCTTCGCGAACTCGTCGCGCATGCGCTGCCGCATCGCCACCACCTCTCCCGCCAGCATCGGCAAATCACGGCGGCGACTCAGCGTCGCGATGCGCAGTTTCTCGAAACGGGCCTGCAGGGTCTTGTTGCCGGCCACGGCGCGAGCGCGCACCAGAGCCTGGTGCTCCCAGGTCCACGCCTCGTCCTTCTCGTAGCTGGCGAAAGCCTCCATGGAGCTGACCAGCAGGCCGGATTCGCCGGAGGGCCGCAGCCGCATGTCCACTTCATAGAGCTTGCCGGAGACAGTATAGGTGCCGAGCATCATGATGATGCGCTGCGCCAGCCGCGTGTAGAACTCGCGGCTGTTGATGCTGCGCTGCCCCTCGACCGCCACCGTGTCCTGATCCAGCGCACCGTCGTGCAGGAATACCAGATCGAGATCGGAGATGTAGCTGAGTTCGAGGCCGCCGAGCTTGCCGTAACCGACCACCATGAAGTCCATGTCCCCATGCGCGCCTTCGAGGTTGACCGGAAAGCCGTGCTTGCGGATCAGGAAGGTCCAGCACAGCGCCAGCACCTGTTCGAGCACGGCCTCGGCGGTGAAGGTCAGATAGTCGCTCACCTTCATCACGGTCAGGCGGCCAGTGATCTGCGCGGCCGCCACCTGCAGCGTGTGCGAGAGCTTGAAATAGCGCAGCGTCTCCATCTGCTCTTCGAAATTCTCGGGGTCGATGCGCAGGATCAGCTGCGCCAGCTCTTCCTGCAGCACGGCCTTGACGGGCGGCTGGTCGATCCCACCGAGCAGCTCGTCCAGCAACACCGGATGCTTGCTCAGGAACTCCGCCACGAACGGGCTTTCCTTGCACAGCAGCACCACCTGATGCAGCGCGTGGGGATTCTCCAGCAGCAGCACCAGATAAGCAGTGCGGCGGCTGACGGCGCTGATCAGCGTCATCACCCGCGTCAGGGCGAGGCTGGGCATATCAACCTGCGCCACGGCATTGAGCAGCACCGGCATGAACTTGTCAAAGCGCAGACGGCTTTCGCCCTGCAGCGTCAGGAAGGTCTTGTCCTTGCGGAAGTCATCGAGCAGTTTGATAGTCTGGTCGGCGTCCTCAAACTTGTGCCCCGCCAGAAATTCCTGCGCGGCGTCGACACTCGTCTCCTGCCGCCACAGCGTGCCCCAGTCGCTGTCTTCCAGCGAGGGGGCCGAGGGCTGATCTTCATTGTCGGTACGCACCACCGCCGCGAAATGTCGACTCACTACGGCGCGATGACGATTCAGCCCGGCCATCAATTCCGACCAAGCGACGAACCCCATGGCCAGCGCCACGCGCTGCTGATCAATGTCGGCGGTCACCAGGATCTGCGTCTGCTTGTTGGCCAGCCCCTGCAGCTTGTGTTCGAGACTGCGCAGATACTCGTAGGCCTCGCGCAGTTCGTCTATGGTCTCGACGGGCAGATATTTGCTCTCTTCCAGCACGACCATCGCCTTGTAAAGCGACGGCTCTTGAAGACGAAGATCGCGCCCACCGTGCACCAGCTGTAACGCCTGTACGATGAATTCGACTTCGCGAATGCCCCCTGGCCCGAGCTTGATGTCCTGCCCAAGGCCTTTGCGGCGTACCTGTTTGTTGATCTGCATCTTCATGCTGCGCAGCGCTTCGAAGGCCGAGAAATCCAGATAGCGGCGATACACGAACGGTCGCAGGCGCTTGAGCAGTTCCTTGCCAGCGATCTGATCGCCTGCGACGATGCGCGCCTTGATCAGCGCGTAACGCTCCCAGTCGCGCCCCTGGCTCTGATAATAATTTTCCATCGCGTCGAAGCTGCACACCAGCGCACCTTCGCTGCCATACGGACGCAGTCGCATGTCGACGCGGAACACGAAACCATCACTGGTCACAGTGTCCAGCACATCGATGAAACGCTGCCCGAGTCGCGTGAAAAATTGTTGATTGACGAGGACATTGCCGTCCGTTGCCAGCGTCTCCCCGGCCTCTGGATAAGCGAAGATCAGATCGATATCGGATGAAAGATTCAGCTCGTACGCACCGAGCTTCCCCATGCCGATCACGACAAGGCGTTGCGGGATTTTCCTGGCCGCGCCGTTGATGGCACTGACAGGCTCGCCCCATTTGGCAGCGCACCATTGATGTAGAATGTTCAGGCTGAGATCGAGCGCGGCATCGGCCAGCGCCGAGATGTCAGCACAGATTTCGGCGACCGCCGCCTTGGCACAGACATCGCGCCAGATGATGCGCAGCATCTGCCGTTGGTGATTGCGACGCAGCGTTTGTTTGAGTTGGGCGTCCTGCTCCGCCTCGGGAACAGTGGCAAGAAATTCCAGCCGCGCGGCCAGCTCTTCGACGAAATCGTTTTTGTTGCTGCGCTCCAACTCGCCACTGTGCTTGAGGGCGACGACCATTTCCGGCTGCTGGATGCAAAGATTGGCGGCATAATCACTGGCCGACCACACCCGACACAGCTCGCTGGCGAAGACCGGATCGTTGACGATCAGCGTGCTGAGCTTCTCGCTCTCACCGCTGTTGGTCGGCATGCCTTTTTCGGTGTCGAGCAGGCGCTCCCAATAACGCTCCACAATCGCTTTCACGGCGGCCGGTAGATTGCTTACCTCTAACATCGTGTTGCTGTCCCTAACTGGCAAAACATTTACATTTTATCCGGAGTCACACGCAGCACTTCGGAGACCGTGGTTATGCCAGCCGCGACCTTCTGCGCGCCACTCAAGCGCAGACTGCGCATGCCTTCCTTGAACGCCTCCTGGCGCAGCTTCTGCAGATCGGTCTTGTCGTCAATGCAGCGCTGCAGCGTCTCTGTCATCGGCATCACTTCGTAGAGGCCCTGCCGACCCTTGTAACCGGTCTGGCGACACTCCAAACAACCGACGCTGCTGGCGACTATCTTGGGTTTGCGCACCGTCCATGGACTGGTCAGCACCTTCCACTCTTCATCAGTAATCGCCGAGTGGGTCTTGCAATGCGGGCACAAGACGCGCACAAGTCGCTGCGCGACGACACCAATTACAGTGGCCTTGATGAGGTAAGGTGCCACGCCTAACTCCAACAGCCGCGTAATCGCCGAGGGCGCATCATTGGTGTGTAGCGTCGTGAAAACTAGATGACCGGTGAGCGCTGATTGAATCGCCATCTCTGCGGTCGGCAGATCACGCACCTCGCCGATCATGATGATGTCCGGGTCCTGCCGCAGTAGCGCCTTCACACCGCTAGCGAAGTCGAGATCGATGTTGTCCTGCACCTGCATCTGATTGAACGTCGGCTCCACCATCTCGATCGGATCTTCGATGGTGCAGACATTCACCTCTTCGGTCGCCAATGATTTCAGTGTCGAGTACAGCGTCGTCGTCTTGCCGCTGCCCGTGGGTCCGGTGATGATGACGATGCCGTGATTGTAGCCGGTCATCTTCTTCCAGCGTGCAAGATCATCGCCCACGAGCCCGAGACTCTCGAAGGGGCGCAGCAGCACCTCGGGATCGAAAATCCGCATCACCAGTTTTTCACCGAAAGCCGTCGGCAAGGTCGAGAGCCGCAGTTCGACCTCGTCCCCGTTCGGGCTCTTGGTCTTGAGCCTGCCATCCTGCGGACGCCGCTTCTCCGCCACGTTCATGCGTGCGAGAATTTTCAAACGGCTTGTCACCGCGCTCATCACCTGCATGGGCAGCGCGTAGACAGTGTAGAGAACGCCGTCGATTCTGAACCTTATATTCCCTTTCTCGCGTCGCGGCTCGATGTGAATGTCGCTGGCGCGCTGATCAAACGCATACTGCAGCAGCCAGTCGACAATACTGATGATGTGCTGATCGTTGGCCTCCGGGTCCTTGATATTGCCCAGCTCCAGCATCTGTTCCAGATTGCTGAGTCCGGACACCGCCCTGTTGCCACCACTGATCGCGAGGCTGATGGAATTGGCGAGACTATAGAATTCCGTCGTTAGCCGTTTCATCTCGAGCGGATTGGCGACCACCCTTTTGATGCGCCTCTGCAGCACATGTTCGAGATCACTCTCCCAGGAATTTACCCACGGCTCGGCGCTGGCGATCACCACTTCCTGCGGACCAACTTCCACGGCAAGAATGTTATGACGTTGGGTGAACGCGTAAGACATCACCTGCGTGACTTTGGCGACATCGATTTTAAGTGGATCAATCCGGTAGTACTCCTGCCCGGCCTGTTCGGCGAGAAAGCGCGCGAGCGTCTCGATGTCGAGCACACGATTGGGAGGCAGTTGATCGACAAGATTTTGATCAGCGATCCAGGCGAGCAGCGGCTTTTTGAAATCTCCGGTGTCGCGGCGTTTGTCGAGGAGGAGATTGTAGTCAGCCTGGGTGATATGGCCAGACTTGACGAGGTCAAGGAGGAAACCGGGGAGGTCCACCATTCTTCCAGGCGCATTTTCCGTTTTTCTGGAGCCAGGTGTGGGGCTCATGGTCTGTCTCCTGCGCCTGCAATGTCAGGTTCTGCTCTGGTGTCATCGCAGCTGTCATCTATCTGCCGACAAGTTTATACTGCGCGGCACTAAATACAACGGCCGCGCACTTCGAATGCCGATCTGTGTCGAGGGGGGTGGGCCACACCGGACACGCCGTGAATACATCCCTGTAGGCTCGGTGCCGCCATCCCTGGCGGCACACGGTCCGGCATGGCCCACCCCCCTCGACCCAGCTCTACCTGCAGTGGTACGCCGCCCGCTGATTACGGAAAGACTCCCTGACCCAAGAACCAGCCCCCCTGCCCGACTCAAATAAGTCAGGGCATTCCTGACGCGGCACACAGCTAGATAGTTGCGTGGGCGGACCCACACACAGGACCGTTGAGCGCCATGGATGGCGCGATCGAGCCCCCCATGGATGGGTTCACGGGCGTGTCCTGAGTGAGGGTCCGCCCACGCAACGATCGGCACAAATGCACCAACCCGGAAATTTTTATGCTGCTTTATAGACTTTCGAACCTGTCACTTGCTTACGGCGACAGACCCCTGCTGGACAGAGTCGACCTCACCATTCATAAGGGCGAGCGCATCGGCATCCTCGGCCAGAACGGTGCCGGCAAATCCACCTTCATGAAACTACTGTGCGGCCAGGCCCTGCCCGACAGCGGCGAGCTCTGGCGCGCGGGCGACCTGCGCGTCGCCTACCTCGACCAGAGCCTGCCCGAACTCAGTAACGAGACGGTGTATGACTACGTCGCCAGCGGTCTCGCCGAGTTGGGCGACCTGCTGCGGCGCTATCATGCGATGACTCACACCGACGCCGACAAGATCGACTGGAATGATCCCCGGCAGATGGACGCAATGGCAGAGCTGCAGAGGCAGATCGAGGCGCGCGACGGCTGGGCATTTCAGCACCGCATCGACAACGTGGTTGACAGCCTCAAGCTGCCCGCAGATTCCCTGATGGGTAACCTCTCCGGTGGCAACCGACGCCGCGCTGCCCTCGGCCGCGCGCTGGTGTGCGACCCGGACATGCTGCTGCTCGACGAACCGACCAACCATCTGGACATCCCCACCATCGAATGGCTGGAGAAGTACCTCAACAACTTCAACGGCGCCGTGCTAGTCATCAGTCACGACCGTCAGTTCCTGCAGCGCATCACCAATCGCATTATCGAAGTGGATCGGGGCCGGCTACGCTGCTGGGACTACGATTACGAGAGCTTCCTGGTGTTCCGAGATCAGCAGCTGGACGCGGAGGACAAGGCCAACAGTGAGTTCGACAAGAAACTGGCCGAGGAAGAGCGCTGGATTCGCACCGGCATCAAGGCACGCCGTACCCGCAACGAGGGCCGCGTGCGTGCACTGGAGCAGATGCGCTACGAACGGCAGGAACGCCGCGAACTCAGCGGCAAGGCCAAGTTCGAGCTGGAGCAATCCAGCTCCTCAGGCAAGATTGTTATCGAAGCCACCAAGATCACGCATGGCTTCGGTGGAGCACCGCTGATCAACAACTTCTCCACCCGCATCCTGCGCGGCGACCGTATCGGTTTCATCGGCGCCAATGGCTGCGGCAAGACCACGCTGCTGAAGATTCTGCTGGGCACGCTGCTGCCGGACGAGGGCGAGGTCAAGATCGGCACCAACCTCGAATTGCTTTACTTCGACCAGCTGCGCAATCAGTTGGAGCTGGACAAGTCGATCATCGACAACCTTTGCGAAGGCCGCGATTTCATCGAGATCAACGGCAAGCAGCGCCACGTCATCAGCTATTTGCAGGACTTCCTGTTCGTGCCCGCGCGCATGCGCCAGCCGGTGAAGTCACTCTCGGGCGGTGAACAGAATCGTCTGATTCTCGCCAAGCTGTTCAGCAAGCCGGCCAACCTGATCGTGCTCGACGAACCCACTAACGACCTCGACATGGAAACGTTGGAACTGCTGGAGGAAATTCTGCTGGAATTCAGCGGCACCATTCTGCTCGTCAGCCATGACCGGCGCTTCCTCGACAACGTCGTCACCAGCAGCATCGTCTTCGAAGGCAATGGCGTGGTGAAAGAATACGTCGGCGGTTATCAGGACTGGGTGAATCAGGGCGGCAAACTGGTGTCTTTCGCGGACCAGGGGAAGGAAGCCAAGGAGGCCAAGGCGGAAGCCAAAGCTGCTGCTGCGCCGGTCGCTGTCAGCAAGCCTGGGGAGAAGCCCAAGCTTAGCAGCCTCACCAGCAACGAAAAGCGCGAGCTGGACCTGCTGCCGAAAGATATCGAGAAACTGGAACAGAAAGTCGCCGATCTGGAGCAGGTGATAGCGGGCGACGGCTTCTTCGCGGAGGAGCAAAAGAAGATTGATGCGAAGCTGGCCGAGCTGGCGAAGTTTCAGAATCAACTGGAAACCATGTATGCGCGGTGGGAGGCGTTACTGCAGAAGTAACCCCTTCTCTCTTTTGATCGCCTGCAGGCAGGCTCCCACAGGGCGGGAAGAGCTCTTCAGGTTATTCGACGATCTTGATCCACTCCCCCGCCTTCGGATCACCAGCCGGGTAATACCCATTAAGCAGCCTCAGCGTTTCATCGGGGTAATTGGCAATGGGGCTCATGCGCGCCAGTGCGGGGAAGCTGAAGCCGTCACCGACCTGCACCCAGCGGATGTGGCTTTCATTGCCGGAGAAACGCTCGTTGGTCTGGATTGCGCGGAAGGTGCGGATGGAGGCCAGCAGCTGTTCGTCCAGTTCGTCCTGCTTCGTGGCGTCCTTGATGTCACCGGTGAAGATGAAGACACGCGGACCCATGAAGATGACCGCGACGCGCTGCGCCGTGCCGCTGGTGTTCGCGACGCCAGTGTAGCCGATCAGGCGGAACTGACTGAGGTCCTCGGTCTTCTGCAGATTGGCGATACCGAGCTTGTCGCGGATGAACAGGCGCGGCTCGATACTCTCCTGCATGCGCTGCACTTCCACACGCAACCCGGCGTTACCTTCGGCGCCAGCGGCGGAGACGGTGGTGGGAGTTTCCGCGATGGTCCAGCCGTCGGGAAACACCATCGTGTAGCCCAGCAGTTCCTGATAGTAGCGGTTGCGGGCCTCGCTGCCGGTGAGCGCCTGGCTTTCGCCGACGATGAGGCCGTCCATCTTCTCGCGGAATTTCTGATTGTCGACCAGCGTAGCTTCAGAGGCCGGAAGTGCGCCGACGCTGGCCACAGCTTCCTGCAGACGGGTATCGCTGCGCGGGTGGGTGGCGAACAGACCGTGGTAGCTTGGCTGCTGGTTGGCGACCTTGGTGTTGAAATCTTCCTGATTCTTGAGCACGGTGACGACGCGGATCACGGCCTGCGGGTCGTAACCGGCCGCCAGCAGATATTCGGCACCGAGGCTGTCGGCCTCCAGCTCGTGCTCGCGGCCGAAGCCACTGAGCCCGGCCTGCGCCCACAGTGAACCCACGTCCATGATCTGCGAGCCGATGTAGCCACTGCCTGTCGCCACGGCGGCGACGATGCCGCCCACGCCAGCAGCGATGCTGGCCAGTTTGCCGCTGGACTGCTGCTGCACGGCATGTCGGGCGGTGATGTGGCCAATCTCATGACCCAGCACGGCGGCGAGTTCGGCTTCCGTGTTCAGGTAGGCGAGCAGGCCGCGGTTGACGTAGACATAACCACCGGGCAGCGCGAAGGCGTTGATTTCGGGGCTGTCGATGACGGTGAAGGTGTAGGTAAGATCGCTGCGATGGCTGACGGCAGCGAGGCGCTGGCCGACTTCGTTGACATAGCTGGTGAGCTCTTCGTCGGTCATGACGGCGCTGCTTTGCATGACCTTGTCATGCTCTTCCTTGCCGATCTCCAGCTCGCGCTTCTCGGACATCATCACGATGTTGCCTTGCCCTGTGGCGGGGTTGATGGCGCAGGAGGTGAGCAGCATCGAGCCGGTCATTAGCAGTGCTGTGACGGCAATTCTGTGTGGAATAGGATTCATGATTCTTACCTGTAATTCTGCCTTTCAACCGCCGTTGACGAACTGCTGCAACTGCGTGGCAAGGCTGCTGCAGGCGTTTGCTTCGACACGGGCAATCAAGGGAATGGGGACCACCACTGCGGGCAGGTAGGACTGCCCCGTGGCGTCGGTGCTGATGGTGCCGACGGAGGCGAACGAGGACACGTCCCAGACTCGCGCATCGAAATTGGAATCGTCTTCCCAGGAGCCGAAGCCGAAGCATCCACCGCCGCCCGGGCCGACCGCGCAGGATATGGAGCCCATGCGATTAGTGGTCTCGGTCTGGCCATCGACCCAGACGATGTAGCGTATGCCGTACTCGTTGATCTTCTGGGCGACCAGCGGTTCCTCCATCAACACCTGCAGGTCGCTGGTGCGCAGTGGCGCGGTGCGCGGTTCGAACCAGGGGAACAGCGAATCGATGAACTCTTTCTCGGGGATCACACGAATGGCCTCGGTGCCACGGGCCACGCGCTCTCCGACACAGGTTACGAACTCTTCGCGTGTCTCGTAGGTACTGCCCTGGCGACGGCCGAGGATGACGATAGACTGGTGAGCCTCGATGCCGGTTTCACCCTGGCGGAATTCGTCCACAGTCGTAGTGGTGCAGGCCGTCAACAAAAGCGACAGCAGCCCAAACAATATCAACAAATCTAACCGCTTACGCGGGTCTGACCCGGATTTTGCTATGGCAAGTCTTGCGGACGTCATATCCAGCCCCTGCTCTCGGTGTTCAGTCGGTGGCCCCTTTGGCCTCCAGCCACTCGCTCACTTCGGGGACAGACCTGAAGCTGAGCGTAAAATTCGATGCCAGGTCGCGCAGTGCGCCGACAGTGGCGTCATTGATTCCGGACTCCACCGAGCGCAACGACTCAGTGGGTGTCTTGCCGTAAGAAGTCACGACCCAGTCCGCAATGTAAGCGCCATCGGGAGCCAGCAGCCGCATGTTGTATTTCACCCACACCTCGTAGGCATCCAGGCGGGTCTTCTGTGGGAGTGCCAACTGAAACTCTTCGATGCTGGGGGCAAGCACGGCATCGACTTGAGCGCCTGCGGCGGCCTCAAGACTATCGAGCACGACGACTCGGGCAAACATGGAAGGCAGCAGAGAGTTAAACAGTTGTATGTGTGTCTGACCGCTCGCCACCACATATTCTTCCTTGCCGGTCTCGGTGTACTCGATATAGTTGAAACCCTTCAACTCCTCATCGAAATACACGCCCAGCGTCAGCGGGATCGGGCGCACATTGGGGCTCGGGTAACTCCCTTGCACCACGACCGAGTTCGCGCCGCAGGCACTGAGCAGCAGCGCCAGGCACGCAACACCGAAGATCTTCAGGCTGTTCAGATGAATCACTGCATTTCTCCGACTATCTGCAACAAATAACTGTAACTGATCTTAGCAGGTCACGACTGCCGCCACTGTGAATGTTTCAGACTAATTCGCATTCTTTATTCGAAACTGTTCAGGCCTACGAACGTGCCGCCGTTGCGCTGGGTCAGTTCGCGCATCAGGTTGGCATAACGATAGACACTCTGATGATATCGCGGCTCCAGTGCGAAGATGACCGGGAAACCGACACCATGTATACGCACCATCGGATTGCCATTCGCATCGTCACTATTAAGGCGGTCTATGGTCTCGATCACGTTGGTGATGGAGCCGCCCGGCTGGAAGTCGTCGCCCATGACATAGACGCTGATCTTCTTGTCCGGAGCGTAATAGGTATTGATTGCTGCGGTGACACCTTCCACCGGGCTGCTGTCACTGAACGGGCTCCAGTTACGCAGCGTGCTGATAATCGTCTGGCGACGCGCTGGCGTGTCGGGAATCCATTGCCCGCGAAAAGAGTCGAACATGTAATCACCCTCGTCGTTCATGACCTGGATACCTTTCACCTCGGGATAGACATCGAGGATGTCGACGATGACATCGAGCAGTTTGGGCCAGGCGTTCTGAAACATACTGCCCGAGGTGTCGATGACGAAGATAATATACTCGCTGTCCACCGGGATACCGCCCACTAGATTGTTCTTGCGAGCAGTACCTTCGCCCAGCAGCCGTTGCTGCTCATCGGTCAGCGACTGCTTGGCAGCCGCAAGCTGTTCGGCCTCTTCGATTCGTTCCTCCGCGATGCTGTCGGAGGCGTTGAATTCACCCTGAATGGCCGATAGTTCCCGGCGCAGATTGGCGATGCGGTCCTGAAACGCGGAGAGTTGTTCGCGTTTGGCATTAAGATCGCGATTGACGACCTGGGTCTCTCCGCGAATCTGGAAGAGTTGCTGCTGCAGATCGGTGATAGGCGGTGTGACTTGCTGCACCGGATTGGTTTCCAGCGTGACAGAGGGCGCGATGTCGGTGATCAGCAGCAACAGAATCATCGCCCCGAAACCACAGGAAATCACGTCGAGGAACGACATGGCGGAGGATTCTGCTGAGTCGTCTATTCGTCTACGCATTATGGCCAGTCTCGCGCTGGACTGAGGAACGAGCCTCGGGTGATCTGTGCCAATTGCCAGTACGCCGCCGGGGCGCTGGGGTCCCCTTCGAGGGGCAGCAGGATGACGTTTACCGGGGTGCGCTGAGGAAGATACTCTACCGCCTCCTCGAAAAGTTCAAGCCTTTTGGCGGGCGTGATCAGCGTGTCCGACGAGTTGTCGTTGGAGAGCGTCGGCAACCCGTCGGTGATCAGATAAATGTTGTCGGGAGGCGGTGACATCTGGGCCGCCGCCTGAAAAATGTTGGCCAGATTGGTGCCCTTGTCCGGTATGAAGCGCTTGACCCCTTCGATACTCCGATTGAGCTCGTCACGATCCGCTACCTCCAGCCAGTCGCCCTCGGTGCCGGTCAGTGCAGCCTGGTACTCACTGCTGAATCCGTAGATCTGATATTGACTGGCCACCGGCAGTTGGCTGCTGATCCACTCCACTGTGCGCACGGCGCGCTGCCATTTCTCGGCGGTGCGGCGATTGTCCTCGGACATGTTGCGGGTACGGATGATGTTGACCAGTGTCTCGTCCAGCATGCTCGCGGAAGTGTCGATCAGGATCAGCACGCGGTTACCCCCGAGAAACATGCCGGTCAGATACTGCCGGTCACCATCTCCCACGAAGGCGCGGGCACTGGTGCCGGTCTCCTCGATGGCACTGGCCTGCAGGCGCTGCAGCTCTTCTTCAAGGGAGCGGATGTCGGCGCGCAGCTGTTCGAGGCTCTCCTCGCTGGCGAGAGTGTTGTTCTCCATATCGGCCAGCTGTTCGAGGAAGCTGGTGATCTCCTGCTGAATGCGTTCGGCCAGCCCTTGCGCGGTCACCACTTCCAGACTGACCTCGTCGAGAGTGTTTCTTGCCTGCACCAGGTTTTGCTGACCTTCAAGTATTTCCTCCTCCAGCAGCCGCACCTCGGTGACCGTGTTCGGATCCCCGGCGACGCTCTGCTGCCGTTCGGAGATCTGGTGATCGAGGATCAGAAAGATCAGCACGACGGCGCCGAAGCCGCAGGACATGACGTCTAGAAACGACAGACTCATGGGGCTGAAGGCCCGGCCCTGTGCCTTGCGGTTCTTATTCGTCGCCATGCTGCACCCGAATCAGTTCAATACTCGCACTACCATCGGCCAGTTGTATGCGATCCCCCATCTGCAGACGCTGCAGAGGACGCACACTGCTGCCGTTGATCAGCACGCCAGCACTCGCGTTGCGCAGGGAGTAGTGGACTCCATCACTGATGATTTCGCCGGATGCGGACGCCAGCAGGCGCTCCAGTGACAGGCCATCGACGAGCGGGCGGGCACGATGACCACCCAGCACATGGGTGGGTTGCGGCAGGGCTGCTGCATGCGGCTGTACGGGCGAGTCCTGGGTGCCAAACGTGCGCAGGCGCGTGACGAAGTGCACGGCCTCCGGCGCACTGCGCAGGGCCTCGTGGTAGCGCAGACAGGCGGCTCCGATGGCCCCCTCGTCGAGTGCGCTGAAGCGGCCGCGCTCCCGGCTGAAGTCTTCGTTGAACCCGGGCAGATGCATCAGGCGATCGGAGGCGAGCAGACGGCTGCTCCCCTCGGGGTCGAGCAGGGCCAGCTGCCGCTGAATCTTCTGATAGAACGGCTGCAGGCGTGTGTGCAGGCTGCTGCGCGGTACACGCGCCTGATGCACGGTGTTGCTGTGATGCAGGCTTACCAGCAGGTTGCGCCGCGCCTCCTCGTCATCGGCTCCGGGTGCGGCACTGCTTTGTCCGCCGGCGAGGGCTTGCGAGTCGTCGCGCAGCCAGCCCGGCAGCCCGTCGAGCAGCAGCTGTTCGGACTCGGCATTATGCTGCGGGTTGAAGCGCGCCTGCTGAATGAAGGCACCGTTCATGAGCTGCAGCAGGCTGTCAGAGAGATTCACCCAGCCGGTGCCCGGTACCTGGACGACACTCTCGCGCACCAGTTCGCCGCCCTGCCGCGTCAGTTTGGAGAGCACGACCTGATGCAACTGCAGGTCGGCGTGAATCACGCTGTCGCTGTGGGTCTGATCAATGGCGGCGGCCAGACCCGCGTCGACGATGCCGACGGCGCGGAACGAACACTGCTTGATGAGTCCGAGCAGAATCGCCAGCTGTTGACGTGAGAAGCTGCCCGGCACTGCCAGCAGCACGTCACCTTTCAGCTCGGTCGCGGCGGCGAGATCCTGCAGATGCGAGAAGGCGATGTCCGCGTTGTGGCGGTAATGGGCCACCGGTCGCGCGAAGGGGTCGAGATTAAGTTTGTGCCAGAACTGGTTGTAGCAGTTGAGCGGATTCAACCGGCTCTGCTTGCGAGCGTGCTCGCCGAATTCGATGCGCTTGCCATTCACCAGGGCATAACCGGGGCTGCTGAGCAGCACCCCGCTATCGTCGCTGACGCGAATGCCGGCATCGTTGAATTCGAGGACACGCAGTGTCATGCCAGTGCGTCCTTGTCCGGAACCTGCAGATAACGAAGGATATGCTCATCACAGTAAGACTGGGTGTCGAGCACCAGTCGGTCCTGCAGCAGCAGCAACTGCTGCAGCAGGAACATCAGCAACATGCTGGTGACCAGCGCGACGAAGGTGGAGTTGAAAGCCACGCCGAGACTGACCGTCACCCCCATGATGTCGCCGGTGACGGCCTGGTGGGCCTGGCTCAGCGCCGCGCCGATGCCGCGCACGGTGCCGATGAAGCCGATGGACGGGATAGCCCAGGCGATGTAGCGAATGATGCTCAGCTCGCTCTCCATACGGTCGGACTCGCCACTGCAGATGTCTTTAATAGTGTTGGAGGCGTCCTGAATGCTGCGGGTGGTGCCGAAACGATGCAGGCCGGCCAGTACCGCGCGCGGCAACAGGAAGGCGCGTTCCTGCTCGGGCAGTGCCTGCACCGGACGGGCGTACTGGCGTGCGTCGTCGGGCAGAATGCTGGTCCCCTCGGAAACCTGTAACAGCTCGCGGTCCAGCAGCGATCGCTCCTGCAGCACCCGGCGCGTCTTCATGCCAATGATCGCCAGCGCCCAGAACATCAGGATGATGCAGGTCTCCTGCTCCATATCCCTGAGGATCACGTACAGGGAGCGCGGCGCCACATAGCTGCTGTCCGCCGCCTGCATGGCCGCCTGCTGCTCCAGGATGAAAGCCGCGTTGGGCAAAACTACAGCCACATAGACGGTATGCACCACGATCACACAGATGATTAGCGCGAAGACCTGATAGATGATTTCGGAGAGGTAGTTCTGTTTCATGCTCGATCCTTGCCTGTTTTTAGTGACTATTTTGGTCGAAGCGGTGGCTTAGATATCCACCGGAAAGGAGGCGCCCAGATCCTGGGACAGCTGCTCGCGAGGGATGAAGCGGCCAGGGGAAGTGCCAGTGGGCACTTCGCCGTCTAATGGAGCCGCATCCGGATCAGCTGCCGAAGCATCCGCACCTGCTGTCCCCTGTGGCGCGGCGCCCACAGCCTGATCCTGCGCGTCAGCCGCTGGCTGGCCAGCGCCCGTATCTGGAGTGGCCTGATCGTTCGGCTGGCCTGTCGTTTGGGCCTGCACGGTCAATACCAGAGCTGCACCGATCAACACGCCCACCAGCACTCTTGCCAACCATGACATCAGTCTCGGTCTATGCTGCATCGCTTCATTCCTCCAGATAACGCGCGATCCGGAAGCCCAGATCGTTGCGCGCGGTGTCACTGAAATCGCGGTAAGAGAGCCGCAACTCGGTGATGCTGCTGTGCGCCCAGCTCGAACCCTTGATGGTGTGGTAAGCCCCCGCCTGCGGACCCGCGGGATCGACCTCGACGTTGCTGCTCAGGCTAAGCAGCGTCCCGTAGAAATCATGCACCCACTCCGAGACGTTGCCGGCCATGTCGTACATGCCACGGCTATTGACAGGGAACTGGCCTGCAGGGGCTGTGCCGAGGAAGGTATCGTCATAGCCGACGATGAACTGGCCCATGAACGGGCTGACGGAAACATCGGCGAAATTGCCTGCCCCGGCAGGCGGTGGCAGCTGATCACCCCAGGGATAGCGCAGGGTATTGCCATTACCGTCCGTTCTAGCCGCCCACTCCCATTCCGCTTCGGTAGGCAGGCGGTAGCCGGTGGCCTCCGGATCAAAGCCAGTCACCTGGCCGTCCTGCACCTGATAGAACTGCGGCAAGCCTTCCCGCTCGCTCAGCCAGTTGCAGTACAGCGCGGCGTCAAGCCAGCCGACCTGTACTACCGGTTGATTGTCCAGATCGAGAGTACGGCCTTCGATCACTCCCGAGGAATGGTCGGCCTTGAATTGCTTGTACTGGGCATTGCTCACTTCGTGCGGCGACAGATAGAAGGGGCGCTCCAGACGTACCTCACGCAGGTCCTCATTGGCACGGCGCCCAGCCTCTCGGCGAGAGGCGCCCATGGTGAACTGCCCGGGATAGAGCAGTGTCAGGGACTGGCCGGCTGCGGTGGTGATGACAGGACGAATGGCTTCCAGACGCGCCTCTTCGAGGGACTTCAGAGTCACGCGCAGCTCTTGTTCCAGCCCTGGCCGCGACGTGAAGGCGCCGGTGTAGGGCACATAGCCCTCCTGGCGAATCTCGATGATCTGACTGGCCGCCAGGAGCTCCAGGGTCTGGTTGGCGTCACCCTTGAGCTCGCCGTCGACATAGAGCTGCGCACCGGCAGGCTCGGCAATGATGGAGACCACGGAGGTAATCGGAATCAACGGCACCGTGATGTCCTGCTCCTCGTCGGGGCGGGTCTCAATGGTTCTGCTGGTGGCGTCGAAGCCACTCTTGAACAGAGATATCTCATGACTGCGGCCTGGTGGCAGCGCGACCTCGACGGGGGTCTGACCCCGGAACTGGCCATTGATGGTGACGTTCGCCCCGCTCGGCTGGGAGCGGATGAACACCAGGCCGTCGGCGCGCTCCAGTGCCACCGTGGGCAGCTCGGCGGTTTGACCGGCAGCGACCTCCAGGGTGTCCTGCCAGGCCTTGTGCCCGGCAAGCTTGAGAGTGACTTCATGGTCGCCTTGCAGGATCTCGGCGCGATAAGGAGTGGTACCCAGCAGTTGTCCATCGACCAGCACTTCCGCCCCGGCGGGTTGTGTGCTGAAGCTGAACTCACCCCAGGCCTGCTGCAATTGCGCGCTGAAAGGATTGAGGGTGGAGCGGCCATCGATTCGGACGCTTTGAGTGTAGGGAAGGTAGCGGTCGACATTGATGGTCAGCGTGTACTCGCCCGGCTCTATCGCCATGTCGCGCAGGGGGGTACGACCAATCTCGCTGCCATTGAGCTGCACGATGGCACCGCTGAGGCCGCCGCTGACCCCGGTCACCTCAACGCTGACAATGCCGGGCAGCTCACGCAGTGCAAACGGATGATTCTGGGCCTGAGCGCTGCCGACGGCGAGGGTCACCTGTGCATCGTGGTAGCCCTCCTGGCGTAGCAGCACCGGATAATCGCCGGGCAGCATCAGGTAGCGCTGTCCGATCTGCAAGGAGAACCCGGATTGGATTTCGACGCTGGCCGTCAGCGGCGTCACTTCGACATAGACAGAACGAGCACTGAGCACGAACCAGCTGGCCACGCCGGCCATGGCGAGAAAGCCTGCCACCAGCACATGGGGCCAGCGCAAGCGCAGGCCGGCGCGCTTCTGCTCGGGATCGGGCGGCGAAAACTCGATGGGAACGATGGGGTCGGCGACATCGCTGGCGACCTCCGGGCGGGCACTGTCTTGACGATATTCCTGCATGAACTCAGCGCCTGTTGACTGCTACAACTTCTTCGGTACACGTGATGGTCACGGGCGTGCTGCGACCATCGAAGCCCACCTCGAACTCCGCCCGCACGTCACGATACCCGGCGCGGGTGCCAACGGCCACATAATTCCCCGGCTTGAGCATCAGTACGTGGGACTCGAAACGCCCCAACACACCGACCTGGTAGAGCGTCACTTCGGTTAGGTTATCCGACACCAGCTGCACTTCGGCGGGCACCTGTGCCTTCTCCAGCAGGGTCTCGACCGCAGTCAGTTGCTGCTGCAGGCGCGGGCCGGGATTCTCAAGGCTGCGGCCGGTGTAAAACACCTGCACGGCCTGTTCATGCACGGCGGCATCACCCAAGCGCGCAGGCTGCTCGATGGCACTCTGCAGGAGCCGGTCCAATTGCAGGCGCTTCTGGGCGTAATCTCTGCCCTGCTGGGCGAAGACCAGATTAAGGTCGATAGCCAGCGCCGCGTCGTACTCCGCCACGGCCGCCTCCCATTTCTCTTCTGCCTCCAAAGCCGTGGCGCTGTTTTGATGCGCGGTGATCTGGTCGACAGCGAGCTGGTCACGAGTCTGGGTGATGGCCTCCAGGGCCTGTTGCGATCCGGGGCGCATTGCCAGTGCGCGCTCGAAGGCGGCGATAGCGGAATCGGAGTTGCCGGACTGCAGGGCGGCAAAACCCTCGGACATCACGGCGGTGAAACTGTTGTCAGCGAGCTGGCTGCGGACCTGGGCGAGCTGGTCGCGGGCGCTCTGATGCAACGGATCGAGGCCGATGGCCTGCTGCAATTGCGTTTCAGCACCAGAGAGTTCTCCGCCTGCGATCAGCGTTGCCGCCTCGTCGAGCAGCTGCGTCACCTGCTCCAGCGTCGCGGCACGAGCCAGACCGGACTGTGCTTCCGCATCCTGGGGGCGCAGTGTTAGGGCACGGGTGAATTGGTTGCTCGCCAGGGTGGCATCGCCAGCATCCAGTGCCGCATTGCCTGCCGTGAGCGCGGCACTGAAAACCGCAGGGACTGAATCCAGCAGCGCTGCCAGCGCGGCATCACTCTGGCGATACTGATCAGTGGCCTGCGCAAAATCCTGGGTGCGGTAAGCCTCGTCACCCAACCGGGCAAACTCAATGGCGGCCTGATAAGCATAAGGCGCCCAAGTGCTGACCATCAGCAGTTCGAGCTCACTCTGCCGATCCAGCAGGCTGGCGAGGATATCCTGGGCCTCGGCGCGCTGCCGGGCCTTCTGTGCTTCCTCGAAGGGAGAGATGGGGTTGCCGACAGGAGCGGCGGTGCCTGCAGGCACAACGGGGGTAGTAATTTCGGCGCGCGGGGTAAAGGGCAGCTCGTACTGCTCCACCACCCCGGGCAGCACAAAAATCACTGCCAGCGCCAGCAACGCTGACACGGCCAGCATTGCCCAGATCACGGGTGACGGACCACGATTCGCAGTAGCGGGGCTGACGGCTGGCTGCCAGGGCACACCGAAGCCCTTGCCCGGGTCGACCTTGCCCACATAGACCGCATCCGCATCGACGCGCCCGGCATTATTCAATTGTTCTTTGTCTGACATAGCGCTCGGCCGACCTTCCAATAAAGCCCAGATTAAAGGTTTCCTGCCTCAGCCTCGTACATTTCCACCAGGATTTCCCGCCACTGGCTGTACTGCTCCTCGACGGTGCCGGTCAGCATGATGGTACGGTCATCGAGATCGATCATCTTCGGCGCGACCTCGGCCTCCAGAGACTCTCCCAATTCCTGCAGCGCCGCAATGTGAATCTGGGCCTCGGCATTCAGATCAAACCCGCTCTTGATCAGGTAGGCACCGGCACCCACGCCGACCAGTGCTCCTGTCTGCACGGCCCCATTGCTGCTGGTGGCAGCCGCGATGCCGCCGACTATGGCGGCAGTACCGGCGATGAAACGGCGGCGCGAAGAGCGCTCGGCCTTTTCGACTTCCTGCACGGCGCTGTAACTCTGCTGGCGCCATGAGTCATAAGGCACGCGCATCTGTCGGGCATAGTTGGCATAGTAATCCTGTACCGTGTCGACGAACAGGTTGTCGCGCTGCCGGATCTCAAGGATGCGCACCAGCGCTGGGTCGTTGTCCGCCGGCAGCCTGACGACACTCGTGATGCCACCGGAATCGACGGTCAGATATTGGTCGAACAGCTCGGGGGCGAAGTTGCGGGCAAACTGCAGCTCGGAAATGGTGCGGATAGCCCGGGTTCGCTGTTCCGTCAGATTAGCCTTGCGCCACGCGAGCAGGTCGTTGGCGATGTTGTTGTAGATCACCTGGAACGGGTCGTTGGCTTGCCTCTGCGAAGGCTCGTAGTTGAACTGGCTGATGTGCTCCTCGTATTCCTTGGTGTACCAGATCGCGCCGCTGGAGTCGCGGGCGGAAATGCTGATGCGCATGCCCTCGCCATCGGACTGCAGAATCTGCCCGTGCAGGTAGACATCCATGGTAGTCGTCTCGGTCGGCAACACCCGCACCACGCCCCAATTGCCAGAGCGCTGCAGGGTTTCCGCGAGCAGATATGGCGCATAGCGGGCCTCGGCGTTGCGAATCTCGGGGCTGACGCGCTCCTCCTCGTCCTCGTCGATCTCATCGATACCCGGATCGAAAACATTGATTCCGATATCCATCAACAGATCTTCGGACATGGGCGCGGTGTCCTGCACGACCTGCACATACTCGGTAGATTTGACCGAAGTGGTGGAGCACGCCAGCAGCACTGGCGCCATGAGACAGAGCAGCAGGATTCTGGCGCCAGCCGCGAAGCGAATAGGGGTTTGGATAGATGATGCCAACATGATTTAGACGCCTGTACCAGTGTACTTACGATATTCATCCCACAATTTTTCGCGCAGCTCCGGGTCGGGCTCGCGCATCGCCGCTTCACGCAGTTGCCTGGCCACGATGTCGTCATCCCGACCGTTGGGAATGTCCTCGGGTGGCGGGAAAGTCTGCTCATCTGCGCCCGAACCGCCTCCGGCTCCCGCCGCTCCCTGGGGAGCGGACGGCGTACCACCGGGGGCCGCTGTCACGATGACCTGCTGACCACCGCCGCCACCCGCTGCGCCACCGGCATCACTGGCACCGGCGGCGCCGGGAACTCCAGCATTGCGTTCGGCATTGGCTTGTGCCTGAGCGCGGGCGCGTTCTTCGAGAATGAAACCATCGAATTCTTCATAGCCGCGATTAAGAGCCCCGTTTAGAACGGCCGCGCGCTCCTGGGTAGTCATCGGACCGGCGCCGGTGTCGCCCAGACCGCCGGGGAGCGTATCGAGACTGTAATTGCCTCCGGCACTGACACTGCCACTGACGCCGGCCTGACCACCAGTGCCATCACGCTGCCCGCCTGCACTCTGAGCCCCTGCACCCTGAGCCCCTGCCGGCTGCGCCCCAGAAGTGCCGGCCGACTGTGTTCCCGTTGACCCCGCCGTTCTGCCCGCTGGCGACCTGGCGCTCCCAGATGGCTGCGCACCACCGGCAGTTGCCGGCATCGGCGATCCGGAAGAGGACTGGCTGCCAGGGCTGGAGTCCCGCCCTGCAGGCGACGGCGTGGATGGAATCGACGCGGTGCTGCCTGGACTCGAACTCGGGGTAGAGCTGGAGCTGGAGCTGGAGCTCGACGACGATGGCGTGCTTCTGGAACTGGGCGAGGAAGAAGACGGAATCGACGGCGTGCTCGGCGAAGACGAGGACGAGGACGACGAAGGCATGGAGCTCTGGGAAGACTGCTGACTGGCAGACTCACAGCCGGCCAGCAGCAATGCCGCAGCGCTGACCACAAACAGATGTCTGACTGTTGAATTCTTCATGATGAAAGGTCCCGTGTCTTGCAGTTAATCGCTGTGCCCATAATGAGACCTGTCGGGATCGGTTTCAACAGGTGGTTGTGCTGTCTCAGCAGAAGACCGGCGCCGGCAATATTTTTTCCGTTCCGCCAGAATCGTTTTTACTCCTTCGCTGTCACACTTGTCGGCTTGACCTCTCTGTACCAGAACGGAACGCGGAAACGCTCTGCCGAGGAGGCCAGCGCCGTGTCTGCCTGAAATTTTGGCCGTAATGTCATTGACCGCACGTGGTTGACCGCCATCATGTCGACTCGCCCCATCCCCGGCGGCTCAACGCCCAGCACAGTGAAATCGGATGGCCGGCCGTACTGCGACACATCGAACGAGATCTCCACATAGCCCTGCCTGGCATTGTAGTCGGGCGACACCTGAAAAGCTTCTCGCTGCTCTTCGTCAAAGCGGGAAAAAGTCGGCAGAAAGACCACCTGATCAAAATACCCCTGCGCGCGGGCGGCACCGTCCTCCAAGGTCAGCAGCAGATCCCATGCTTCTGAGTAGACATCGATCGCCGCCTGGCGTCTCTGCTCCATCATGTACCAGTCCCCCAGCTCGGCCAGCGCCTGCACTCGCCGCATAAGATTTTCCTCGGTCGCCGGCCTGTCCGAGTCGCCATAAAAATCGACAATTCGGCGCAGCGCCGATTCGCTACCACCACCGGGCACCCGCACCGGGTCCGCCGGGACGCCGATAAACTCGCTCACTCTGCGAATGTTGGGATTGGTCGGGGTCGTTTCCAGAGTCCCTGCAGGACTGAAGCGGGTCACCATGTCAGAGGCTCCGGCGACGTCCTTCAGCAGATTCACATAACGCGGATCCTCGGTCCCGAAATGGAAGGCCACGACGCTGGCGGCGGCGCGAAAGAGCCTGTACGTCTCCAGAAGGCGAGCCGTTGGATCATCGTCGACACCCCGATAGAAGCTGGTGATATTCCAGCGCGCTAGATCCTCATATACGGATGCCATGCGCGGATCGCGGGTGCCATAGGCTTTGACCTGCACATAAAAAGCGTACTGTTGTTGCTTGTCCGCCTCGCTCCACTGCCCTAAGGCGAGATGATTGTCGACGATGCGCTCCACCAACGGAATCTGCTCCGGACTGTAAAGGCCGAAGTTCACCCGGTTGACGTGCACCGCGCGGTCAAACACTTCGGTGGATTTCTGATAGTCGCCCTGGGCCTGTAACAATGTGCCCAGCGTGATGAGCTCTTCAGCAATCTGGGCGCTCCAGGCGCCTCCTTCGTATTCGAGTTGCTCCAGCAGCTGCTCATACCCGTCGATGTCGGCGAGCCTTTGCAGGTACTCTTGTTGCTCGGGGGCGAGATCGGCGAACACGGACGGCTCCGCTGAGGAGTCGATGCTCGCGGTACCGATGTCGGTCAGATTCAGCGCCTTCTCATCAGCCCTCGCCAGCGCCACCGGCCGTTCGAAGTAGAGCAGCCTGACAGTACCAGGAGCCTCCACCTGCGAAGGATCCGCTGTGACCTCTTCTACCGAAACGGGGTCGGACCCGGATTGCGGAGAGTCGGATTGTTGAGCATGAATAGTGGGCAGCGTTGGCAGCAACGCAGCGAGGAGGAATATGGCCTTGCTATTACCTGAGAGTTTCACGGGCTGATCCTGAAGTTTCTGAGGACATACTGGCTGGGTATGTGTTTTATTATTGTTAATGCTAAGTATCGGCTTGCAAAAGACCTTGATTTACAGCGTCCGCTTTCACTTATACACCCGCCTTCCGGATACTGTAAACAATGCCGAATTGAAGTACCAAACCACGCATGCACTGCCCTTTCAACTCAAGTAGAACCAAGCCACCATGCCAGAATTACCCGAAGTCGAAACCACCTGCCGGGGCATCGCCCCACACATCCTTGGACAACAGGTTACGGCCGTTGTTGTGCGCAATTCTCGATTACGCTGGCCGGTCCCTGCCCAGCTGGCGCTGGAGCTGCCCGGCCGCCGGGTGGAGCGGGTGGAAAGGCGCGGCAAGTACCTGTTGCTGTACGCCGGCGACGGCTGCCTGCTGGTCCATCTGGGGATGTCCGGCAGCCTGCGGGTCACCTCCGCAGAGTCGACACCCCTCAAGCACGACCACATCGACATCCTCATCGGCAACGGTGCCATCCTGCGTTACTCGGATCCCCGCCGCTTCGGCTGTATGCTGTGGCTCAAGGAGTCACCGCTGGAACATCCTCTGCTGAAGACTCTGGGCCCGGAGCCGCTGTCCGATGAGTTCAACGGCAACACGCTGTTCGCTGCCTCACGGGGGCGCAAAGCGCCGGTGAAGGGGTTCATCATGGACAGTCATGTGGTGGTCGGTGTAGGCAATATCTATGCGAACGAGGCGTTGTTCATGGCGGGAATACGGCCGGATCGCGCTGCTGGACGGGTGTCGGCAGAGCGCTATGAACGCTTGTCGCAGTGTATCAGGGAGATTCTCGGGCGCGCGATCGCCCAAGGCGGGACGACGCTGCGAGACTTCGTGGGGGGCGACGGGAAGCCGGGTTATTTCAAGCAATCGCTACATGTCTATGGGCGCGGGGGCGAGGCCTGCACCAGCTGCGGAGGGGCACTAAAGGAAATTCGCCTGGGCCAGCGCAGCACGGTGTTCTGTCCACACTGCCAACACTGACGTCCAGCACTTTCGACCAGTCGTCAGAGCCCTTCCCGCTCTCTGTCCTCAAGCATGGCCTTGGCAACGATGGGATTCACGAACTTGGAAATGTCGCCGCCATAGGACGCGATTTCGCGGACCAGCGTGGAGGATATGTAGGAGAGATGTTCAGCGGGTGCGAGGAAGACCGTCTCGATATTAGGCGCCAGCACCCGGTTCATGCCTACCAACTGGAACTCATACTCAAAGTCGGCCACCGTGCGCAGACCGCGCAGGATGATGTTGGCACCGCGCTGTTTAACGAACTCTGTCAGCAGAGTATCGAACGAGCAGACCTCGACATTGGGCAGATGTGCCAGCACCTGGGATGCCAGCTCTACGCGACGCTGTGCCGACAACGTGGTGCTCTTCTGTGGATTGATGCCAACGGCAACGATGATGTGGTCAAACAGCCGCGAGGCGCGCTCCACCAGATCGGTGTGGCCGTTGGTAATCGGATTGAATGTGCCCGGATAGACGGCTGTTCTCATTCTGTTCTTATCCCCGGCCGGCTTGTTGTTGCGGCGTTGTGGGCCGTGATGGCCTTGTGCGTGTCGCGGTCATTCTAATCAAATGACATCGGCACCTCAATGCAGCACTCTTTTTGGCTGGTCGTGGCTATTTGTGGGCGGCTACCCATGACAGGTCTTGATCGCAGCCAGGATGCGCTGCTCCAGCCACAGCGGCTGCCCCGCGCAGGTAAAGCCGACGTGGCCCCCTGAACCGGTCAGATGCAGGCGCACATGCCCCGGCAGCTGACCGGGCCGAGGCAAGGACACGGCGGGAATGATGGGGTCGTTGGCGCTCTGGATCAGCTGCACCGGGGTCTGAATAGCGTGCAGCGCGGGGCCACTGCTGCAGGTTGAATAGTAGTGTTCCGCGCCATTGAATCCATGCAGCGGTGCCGTCACCTGATCGTCGAACTCCCAGAGGGTGCGCAGACGCTGCAGATCGCCGAGCCCCTCCAGTTTTTGCAGCTGGTCGTGACGGGCGCTGGCACGAAAGTGAGCCCGCTTATCTTCAACATCGCGCACCAGTCGGCGGCGGAAATACGACCCATAGGCCCTGCCCAACCCGCTGTTCATGGCGCCAGAACAAAACGCCAGCGAGAATGGCGCAGAGACCGCTACGCCAAGCAGCACATCATCGCGCCGACCGATCTCGGACAACCATTTCAACAGCACATTCCCTCCAAGCGAGAATCCGGCGAACGCCATTGGCCGTCCTCCCGTCTGTACGCGCAACGTCTGGTACAACTCCTCGACGTCCTCTGTGCAGCCCGAGTGGTAGGCCCGGGCGAGGCGATTGATCTCGCCACTGCAGCCCCGGAAGTTCATCGCCAGACTGGTATAGCCGTGAGAGTGCAGCTGATGTTGCAGCGACAGTATGTAGGGCGAGGCCGAACTGCCGCAGAGACCATGGAGCAGAAACACGATCGGCAGGGCAGGTACAGGAGCGGCCTCCATCCAGTCCAGATCGATGAAGTCTCCGTCGGCAAGTTCCACCCGCTGGCGTCGCCTCAGCAGCGGCGCATGGGAAACAAACCGCCGCCATAAGGTCTGTGAATGCCCGTCGGGTAACCACCAGGGAGAAGTGAAATCCGGGTTTACTGCAGGGTGCTGTTCGCTCACGATGCGACCTCCGCAGCAGGCTGCCGCTGATAAAGGCAGAAGTGCACCGCGCCGGCACGCTTGGATTTCAACAGCTGCCATGCGCGCGGCATACCGGTTGACGGAATGTCCTGTGCCCACTCCAGATAGATCAGGGCGCCGTCACGCAACAGCCCGCTCTGCTCCAGCGCCCTTGCGCTGCCTGCCAACAACTCGGTGCCAAAGGGCGGATCGATGAACACCAAGCCGTATTGCGCCGGCAGCGGCTGATTGCTCACGGCTTTGCCTCCGCTTTCCAGCCAGCGCAGCGAGTCGTCACAGATCAGGGCGTATCCTTCGGCCTGAAGGAGTTGCAGATTGGAGCGGATTGCCTGCACGGCGACTGATGAGTTGTCGACAAAGCTGACATGCCGCGCACCCCGGGAGAGCGCCTCGATACCACAGGCGCCACTGCCCGCAAACAGATCGAGGCAGTCCTCTCTTTGAATGGCGTCTTGAAGCCAGTTGAAGAGGGTTTCACGAACACGGTCGGCGGTGGGGCGCAAGCCGGTGACATCAGGGAAACTGAGTTTGCGACTGCGCCATTTGCCCGCGATGATTCGCAGGCTGTTGCCCGGTCTGCTGATGGTTTTTTTCATGCGCGGTTTCTGCTGCCTCAAAGCGCCAGGACTGCTGATTTATGGCGCCATGGCTGAGTTTCTGTTTATGGAACGGGGGAAATGGTAGCATGGCCAGCCTAGACAGCGCGCCTCGGAAGACGTTACCTCATGTTCAGTTTTCTCAAGAAAAAATCACCTGACACTTCTGCATCACCAGAGCAGCGCGACAACGCTTCCGGCATGGAGTCAAGCGTCCATGCAGCTGTGGGGGAAGCCATCTCCGCTGCCCCTGAAGAAGAGACCAGGCTCGGGCTGTTTGCTCGCCTGCGCCAGAGCCTCAGCAAGACCCGCAGCGCACTGACGGACTCCCTGAGCAGCCTGATCCTTGGCCGCAAAACCATCGACCAGTCACTGCTGGATGACATCGAGACCCAGCTGCTGTCTGCCGACATGGGGCTGGAGGCCACCGACCACATCGTCAAGGCGCTGACCCAGAAGCTGGATCGCAAGCAACTCGCCAATCCGCAGGCACTGCTAGACAGCCTCAAGGCTGAGCTCACGGCCATGCTGCGCCCCTGTGAAGTGCCACTCGTCATCAGCAAGTCCGACAAGCCCTATGTGATTCTTGTCGTCGGCGTCAACGGTGCGGGCAAGACCACCACTATCGGCAAGCTCGCCAAGCGTCTGCAGGGCGAAGGACACAAGTTGGTGCTGGCGGCCGGTGACACCTTCCGCGCGGCGGCCGTCGAACAACTCAAAGTCTGGGGGGAGCGCAATCATGTGCCCGTCATTGCCCAGCCGACCGGCTCCGACAGCGCCTCGGTGATCTTCGATGCCTACCAGTCTGCCTGCGCTCGCGGTGCCGATGTGTTGATTGCCGACACCGCCGGGCGTCTGCACACCAAGGACAACCTGATGCAGGAGCTGGAGAAAATTGTGCGGGTGCTCAAGAAGCTCGACCCGAATCTACCTAACGAGACCCTGCTGGTGATGGATTCCACCACCGGGCAGAACTCTCTCATCCAGGCTCGCACCTTCCACAAGTCCGTCAATGTCACCGGGCTCGCGTTGACCAAGCTGGACGGCACGGCCAAGGGCGGCATGGTGTTCGCAATTGCCAAGGAGCTGAAACTGCCGATCCGTTTCCTCGGGGTCGGAGAAAAAGTCGATGACCTGCGCCCATTCGAGGCGGAGCAGTTCGTCCAGGCCCTGTTCACCGACGAGTAACGGATTTATGCCATGATCAGGTTTGACAATGTCAGCAAGCGTTATCCCGGCGGACACCAGGCGCTGAGTCAGGTGAGCTTCGAGCTGGGCGAAGGCGAAATGGCCTTTCTCACTGGGCGCTCGGGCGCGGGGAAGAGCACGCTGCTGAAGCTGATCATGCTGATGGAGAAGGCGAGTCAGGGCGAGATCGTCGTCAATGGCAAAAACCTTGCGCGCATGCCTCGCGAGCAAATTCCCTTTTATCGGCGCCGTATCGGCGTGGTCTTTCAGGACCATCAGCTGCTGTTCGATCGCACCGTGTTCGACAACGTGGCGTTGCCGCTGCAGATCGAGGGCTACCCGAAGCACGAAGCAGATCGACGCGTGCGAGCCGCACTCGACAAGGTCGGCCTGCTGAAGCAGGAAAAGATGAATCCCATGGCGCTTTCCGGTGGCGAGCAGCAGCGCATCGGCATTGCCCGAGCGGTAGTGAACAGGCCGCAGATCCTGCTCGCGGACGAACCCACCGGCAACCTCGACCCGGAGCTGGCCGCGGAGATCATGCATCTGCTCGAACAGTTCAACCAGGTCGGCGTCAGCATGCTGATCGCCAGTCACGACCTGTCCCTTATCACGCGGCTCAGTCACCGTATTCTCACCCTGCACAATGGCCAGCTGATCAATGACGCTACCTACCGTGTCCCATCGGCAGCGACACACGACGCGCGCACGGATCGCGGGACGGAGGCATCGACATGAGCAAGCGCAAGGCTCCATCGGGCGCCCGCCAGAGCCAGGCTTCGACATCGGACAAGCTCAAGTCTCTGTGGCAGAGTCACCTCGCGATTGCTCTGCAGAGCATCAGGAAACTGCGCAGTGAGCCCGCCGCCTCGGCCATGACCATCGCGGTGATCGGGATCGCCCTGCTGCTGCCGACCACCTTGTTTGTGGCCATGAACAACCTGCAAATCCTCAGCGCGGGCGTCAGCGAATCCTCCCGAATCACGATCTATCTGGACGAGACGCTGCCAGAGGCGCAAGGCCGCAGCCTGAGTGAGCAGCTGCTCTCGCGCTCCGACATCAGCGCCGGAGAATATATTTCGCCTGCGCAGGCAGCTGAGGAGTTCCGCGAATTCTCCGGCCTCGGCGATGTACTGGACGCCCTGGAAGAGAACCCGCTCCCCGCCGCCATCGTCCTGACCCCGCGCAATGTCGATGCAGACTCGGGCGCCGCCTTGTTGAATGAACTCAATGGCCTGCCAGGGGTGGAGTCTGCGCAACTGGATCTGGAGTGGATCGCGCGGCTGCAGCGCTTCCTGGAACTGGCCCAGCGCATGTCCACTGCACTGACGCTGGTGCTATCACTTGCCGTGCTGTTTGTGGTGGGCAATACCATCCGACTGGCCATCGAAGGGCGCCGCGCCGAAATCGTGGTGGTCAAGTTGGTCGGCGGCACCGACAGCTATGTGGCCCGCCCCTTTCTGTACACGGGTTTCTGGTACGGGCTGGGCGGCGGTTTGCTGGCCTGGCTGCTGCTGGCCCTGATCATGCGGGCGTTGAGTGGCCCACTCGCTGCGCTGCTCTCGCTCTATGACAACCAGCACAGCATGCACGGCCTGTCAGTATTGCAGGGGCTGTTGCTGCTGAGCGGCAGCGCTGTGCTCGGCTGGCTGGGCGCTTGGATATCCGTGCGTCAGCACTTGTCAGCCATCGAGCCACGCTGACAAGATATTGACAGCTTGTGTTGTTAATATTGATTTAAGCAATTGGCGCTATTTTGCATTCCAGTGCATGCCGGGACTTGAAGTCTGCAATAACAGTCTCCATTCAGGTGACTCGCGAGCCCGTATCGTGACTGTGCCCTGGAGTGGAGCCGATAGCCTAAAAGAAAGAACCAGTGCTAGAATGAATTTGTACAGTTTGAAAGGGTGGCAGTGCTGATCCAGGCTGCGCGTACCGGTCAACCAGTAACATTGAATGCCAGAGGCTGAATATGAGTATAGGAAGAAGTTTACAAGTGATGGGCCCGATCGTTCCGGGACGTGATTTGACGGCTTATATCGCGTCGGTTAACAGCATTGCTGTGCTGACTGCGGAGCAGGAAAAGGAACTGGCGAATCAGTATTATTATGAGAACAACGTGGATGCCGCCCGGCAGCTGGTGCTTGCGCACCTTCGCTTCGTGGTGCATCTGGCCAAGAGCTATGCAGGCTATGGCCTGTCCCAGGCCGACCTGATTCAGGAAGGCAATGTCGGGCTGATGAAAGCAGTAAAGCGCTTCAATCCTGAGGTAGGTGTGCGTCTGGTGTCCTTTGCAGTGCACTGGATCAAGGCAGAAATGCACGAATTCATCCTGCGCAACTGGCGCATCGTGAAGATTGCGACCACCAAGGCTCAGCGCAAACTGTTCTTCAACCTGCGCAGTGCCAAGAAGACCCTCGGCTGGCTGACCAATGATGAAGCGCAGGCAATGGCAGACGAGCTGGGCGTAGACGCGAAGGTCGTCCGTCAGATGGAAGGTCGCATGAGCTCCTATGACATGGCATTCGATGCCGATGCCGATGCCGATGACGATGTCGCCTACAAGTCTCCGGCCTATTTCCTGGAGGACGACACCTCTGACATGGCAGAGTCCCTTGAGGCCTCCGAGTGGGAAGAGACCAAGAACAACAGCCTCTACCTGGCCATGAGCGAACTGGATGACCGCAGCCGCGACATCATCAGCAGCCGCTGGCTGGCCGACGACAAGGCGACGCTGCATGACCTGGCAGCCAAATACAATGTATCTGCTGAACGTATTCGTCAGCTGGAAAAGAACGCGATGGATAAGGTTAAAGGCATGATGCTGGCCTGATCCGCGAGAGTCAGGCTCGAATCCGGAAAGCCGCTGAGTGCAGACTTGAGCGGCTTTTTTGTTTCTAATAGAGAGAATCCACAATGAACAATCTGTTTCTGGTACTGGCCAGCGTCAATGGCTTCCTGGCCGTGGCACTGGGTGCTTTCGCGGCTCATGGCCTGAAAAATATCGTTACGCCCGAACTCCTCAACACTTTCCAGACCGGCGTGCAGTACCACATGTATCACGCTCTGGCGCTGTTCGGCGTCGGCCTGCTTGCCCTCTACTACCCCAACCAATCTGCAGTTCGCATCAGTGGCTACCTGTTCATGGCTGGCATCATCGTCTTCTCGGGCAGCCTTTATGTGCTGAGCGTGACCGGCATCCGCTGGCTTGGCGCAATCACGCCGATCGGTGGCGCGGCCTTCCTGGCGGGCTGGGGGCTGCTGGCCTGGACCATGCTGCGTTTGCCGGCTTGAACCAAGAGAACTTCTTTATGCGCGTAAGCGTCAACGGTGACGAGGTAGAGTTGGCAGAGGATGCCACTCTCATCAATCTGCTGCAGGCACTCTCGCTGGGCGATGCCAAAGTCGCCGTGGAGTTGAATCAATCCATCGTCCCCCGCAGCCAGCACGCTACCCAGCGGTTGCAGCAGGGCGATTGCGTGGAAATCGTCCATGCGATAGGCGGCGGCTGAACCAGTGCCCGCTCCAAAGCTTTCAGAGTGAAACGTTTTCAGAAGCAAATGTGAACAGGTCAAACCATGACAAGCAATGACACTCCCTTTCGTATCGCTGGCAGGGACTACACCTCTCGCCTGATTGTCGGCAGCGGCAAATACCAGAGCTTCCAGCAGAATCTCGATGCTCTCGTCGCCAGCGGTGCCGAGATGATTACCGTGGCCATTCGCCGTGTGAACCTCGGCCAGCACGCCGGTGAGCCAAGCCTGCTGGAGATCATCTCCCCGAAGAAATACACCATATTGCCCAACACGGCTGGCTGTTATAACGCCGCCGATGCAGTGCGCACCTGTCGCATGGCGCGCGAACTGCTGGACGGCCACAAACTGGTGAAGCTCGAAGTGCTCGGCGACCAAAAGACGCTTTACCCTAACGTCACCGAGACTCTGATAGCCGCGGAAGAGCTGGTGAAAGACGGCTTCGACGTGATGGTCTACACCAGTGATGATCCGCTGATTGCCAAACGCCTCGAAGAGCTGGGCTGTGTCGCGGTGATGCCGCTGGGTGCGCCCATCGGATCTGGCCTCGGCATTCGCAACCCCTACAACATCCGCATGATTCTTGAGAATGCCACCGTGCCCATCATCGTCGACGCTGGCGTCGGCACGGCGTCCGATGCAGCGATTGCCATGGAACTTGGCTGCCACGGCGTGCTGATGAATACCGCCATCGCCGAGGCTCGCAATCCTGTGCTGATGGCATCCGCCATGAAGAAAGCTGTCGAGAGCGGCCGTGAAGCCTTCCTCGCCGGACGCATGCCACGACGTCTTTACGCCAGCGCGTCATCTCCCATCGACGGTACCTTTTTCTGATGACTACGACAGCCGCTACGCACGACCAACCCGACACCTCCAGCACCGCCGTCGCCCCTGATGTTGAACATCTCAGAACCATTCGCAGCTACGTCATCCGGGGCGGGCGCCTGACCACATCGCAGCAGCATGCGCTCGACAATTACTGGCAGAAGTATGGCATCGACGACGTCAAAGGCATGCTCGATTGCGCGGCACTGTTCGGCAGGCAGGCCCCGGTGGTGATGGAAATTGGTTTCGGAATGGGCGATTCGTTACTGGACATGGCGCGGAGCAATCCCGACAAGAACTTCATCGGCGTGGAAGTGCATAGGCCCGGAGTCGGTCGCCTGCTCCATGAGATCGATGCCTTCTCTCTGCAAAACCTGCGCATCTACTGTCACGACGCCAAGGAAATTCTGCAGCATTGCATCTCTGACAATACTCTCAACACGGTGCAGATATTTTTCCCGGACCCCTGGCATAAGAAAAAACACAACAAGCGTCGTCTGGTGCAGCCCGAGTTCATGCAACTCGTGCGACAGAAGCTGGCAATCGCTGGACGTGTGCATATGGCCACCGATTGGGTACCCTATGCGGAACACATGATGGAAGTGATGAGCGCGGCGCCGGGTTACAGCAATACCGCCGGTGCCGGGCAGTACAGCACCGACGCTGAGCGCCCGCTCACGAAGTTTGAGAAACGCGGACAGCGCCTCGGCCATGCGGTACACGACCTGATGTTTGTGCGGTCGGAGTAAACGAGCTCATCAGCGGCGTTCGACAATGGCCTCGTAGACACCGTTCTTGAATTCCTCGCGGAATCCTTCACCGTCGGCGGGCGAGATCTGCGCCATGATCACCGTGACGATCCCTTGTTGGGGGTCGATCCAAAAGCGCGTGCCTGCCGAACCGTCCCACCAGACTTCTCCCTGGCTGACCGTGTGATCATAGCGCGCAGGATCAAGTGCATAAGCAAAGCCCCCGAGCGTCCATCCCGATGCGGCCATGTAGCCTGAGCTTCCAATCGGTTGCAGCTCTGCGGCGATGCTGTCCTGCATCATCAGCGTGACAGTTTCCTGCTGCAGAATGCGCCGGCCATGCAGCTCGCCGCCACTGAGAAAGAGTTGCGAGAATTTGGCGAAGTCTAGCGTGGAAGACAGCAGACCCACGCCTCCTTCAATGAGCGGTACTTTTTCGGTGAAGGGAATCTCTTCCATTTCATGCGGGCTCAACGTGCCATCACTCGAGGGCCTGTAAACAGTAGCGAGGCGATCGACACGAGCCGGGTCTGCCCAGAAAACCGAGTCTGTCATGCCCAGGGGAGAGAACACGCGCTGCTGCAGGAACTCATCGTAGGGCATACCGGACCACACCTCCACAAGCCGCCCGAGCACTGAAGCCGAAAGGCCGTAACGGAAGCTCGTGCCAGGATCTTCGAACAGGGGCACGCGCGCAGCATTATTCGCCAGCTGTTCCACTGTAATGGAACGCAGACGCACTTGCTCGGCGACATAAATATCGGAACTGCGGCTGCCGAGACCCGAGGTGTGCCGCATCAGATCCGCCACGGTGATGTCGCCCACCCGCTCGCGCGTCTGTGTCATGTCAGGTGCGGACGGATTGATGAACACGCGCTGTACCGCGAATTGCGGCAGGTACTTGGAAATCGGATCATCCAGTTGGAACTTACCCTCCTCCCATAGAATCATAGCGGCGAGACTGGTGACAGGGCGCGTCATGGAGTAGATGCGAAATAGCGCGTCATCGGGCATCGCGCTGGTTGTTTCGATGTCCCGCTGACCGAGTGCTTCCAGATAGATAAGTTTGCCATCGCGCAGCACCGCGGCAACCGCACCGGCAATGTGTCCGGCATCGATATGGCCTTGCAGATTCGCCGTCACTTGTGCCAGCCCCGCGCTGGATATCCCGACCGATTCCGGCGTGGCGCGCGGAAGGTCCTGGGCGTTGACGATCACGGCGTTGCCAAACAAAAACAGCAGTATCAGCAGATTGCGCATACTTAGACTCCGGCCCCTGTTTTCTGGGCGTGTGCATTGGTTGGTGTCCTGGCGGTACCGACTGTGCTCCGTGCCGCCAGTACCACTATGAAAATGTAGAACCGAATGAAGAATCGGCCACGACTGACAAGCAGCGGCCAACCGAAGGGTCGAGAGACTCGGGGCCAGGCTCCTGGCGTGCGGCACGGGCATAGAAATTTCCTTCGATTTTTGCTTTACCCAATCAGTACTGATTTCAGCTCCGCAGCCCGCGGCCTCTTATTAAGACCTCCGGTACACGAGAGTTATAACCAGAGCCGATGTTCGTGTTTTTTCAGCCACTTCACGTAGGTTCGATAATCGGGGCAGACCGACTCCACCAAATTCCAGAAGCGCTTGGAATGATTCATGTGCAGCAGATGGCTGACCTCATGAGCGATCATGTAGTCGATAACGGCATCTGGCGCCATCATGATCAGCCAGTTGAACTGAATTCGACCCGACGATGTGCAATGCCCCCACTTGGTTTTAGTCTTCCGGAACACGACTTCCTTCAGCCTTGTGCCGACCTGCAGGTAATTTGCCAGGGCCTGAGTTCGCCCTGGAAGCAGTATACGCGCTTGCGTGAGCAACCAGCGCTGCAGTATTCGTGCGGCAGTCTCCTCACTCAAGCGTCGACCATGAATGCGAAACTCTCTCTCGGTGATAACGATATCATCCCTAGAGTCAGTGATGTAGCGAACGGTAAGCGTCCTCGCCTTGTAATAGATGCTGCCGCCATCGGTGAGTGCCAGTCGCTGCGACTCCTGGCCGGCCTTGTGTTCGAGCTTGCGCAGTATCCATTGTGAGTGCCTGTTTACGAAGTCTTTGACCTGAGCATCACTCACGAACAATGGCACACGCACCTCCACACTCGCATGCCGGACGTGCACGACCATGGTCTTGCGTCTGGCACGAACGATTGTGTAAGTATATGGCAGCACAGAAGCACCCCCCTGGTTAGAGGCCTCTGGAGTCTGAAAGGCATGCTGATTTGAATGTGTCATGAATTGACGCATAATACGCAAAACTTTTTCGGGGCGAAACTGCACGTCCTCCCTCAGGAATCATGAACGCGCCCAAGCAGGATCAAATCTACGCCAATGAGCGCCCCGTGCAGGACTTCGTCTTTGACGAAAAGGTTGCAGATGTCTTCGCCGACATGATCAACCGCTCCGTGCCGGGCTACGCCACCATCATCTCCATGATCGGCATGCTCGCAGACCGTTATTGCACCCCCGGTTCCCGCATTTATGACCTCGGCTGCTCGCTGGGCGGTGCTGCCCTGTCGATGACGCATCATATCTCCCACAAAGACTATCGACTGCTCGCGGTGGATAATTCGACAGCGATGATCGAGCGCTTCAGAGCAGCTCTCGATACTCAACCGGATATAACCAATGTCGAGCTGATTTGTGCAGACCTCGACGACATTGAAATCACCGACGCATCCGTCGTTGTGCTCAATTTCACACTGCAGTTCATTGCCCCGGAGAGGCGAGTGGGATTGATCCGCAGGATCTACGAGGGAATGCGCCCCGGTGGCATTCTGATCCTGTCCGAGAAGATCCGCTTTGCGGACACCCATCTGAATGAGCTTCTCATCGACATGTACCACCAGTTCAAACAGGCACAGGGCTATTCTCAGCTGGAGATCAGCCAGAAACGCTCCGCCCTTGAAAATGTGCTGATCCCCGAGACCATTGCAGCGCACAAGCAACGCATGCACGAAGCCGGTTTTCGCAGCTGTGATACTTGGTTTCAGTGTTTCAATTTCGCCTCAATGGTGGCATTCAAAGAAATCCCATGAGCTATCGACACCTTCGTGAGCTGACGCAGGGCACTGCGATGGAATCCTTGCTGGCGTTCAGCACCGAGGCCTGGTTTGACAGTCGCAATAACGGCGATCTGCCGCGCTGGCGACGAGCGCTCAACGGCCTGCCGGCTATACAACCCAGCCGATTGGACCTGCTGAATGCTGTCAGTATCGGCGACGCTGCAGACGGCTCACCCGAACAACTCACGGCGCTGCAGGATAATCTGCGCCTGCTGATGCCATGGCGCAAAGGCCCCTTCGATTTGTTCGGCGTCCACATCGATACCGAGTGGCACTCTGACTGGAAGTGGGATCGACTGCGCGGGCAGATCTCTCCTTTGCGTGGACGCACCATTCTTGATGTCGGTTGCGGCAGTGGCTATCACTGTTTCCGGATGGCGGGCGAGGGTGCAAGGCTGGCGATCGGGGTCGACCCACAACTTGCGTATGCCATGCAGTTTCGTGTAATCAAGCATTACGTGCCGGATGTACCGGTATACGTTCTGCCTGCCACCCTGGAACAGCTGCCGGAAGAAATGCAAAGCTTCGATTCCGTCTTTTCAATGGGGGTGCTGTATCACCGCCGTTCCCCCATCGATCATTTACTGCAATTGCAGGGCTGCCTGCGTGCTGGAGGTGAACTGATTCTAGAGACATTGGTTGTGGATGGCCCAGAAGGATATGCACTGACTCCCAGAGACCGCTACTGTCGTATGCCGAACGTCTGGTTCATTCCATCCATCGCGACCACAACGAACTGGTTACGGCGCTGCGGGTACAAGAACATACGAATCATCGACGTCAGCGTCACCTGCACTGAAGAACAACGCACAACAGATTGGATGCGCTTCCAATCTTTGATAGACAGCCTGAATCCGGAAGATCACTCAATGACTGTGGAAGGATTGCCCGCACCCAAAAGAGCCATCATTGTCGCCGAAGCTCCTTGAATCTGCTGCTGAACCTGACCCTCGCCTTGTAAAGGTGCCCGTGCTCGCTATAAGCTTCCAGTGGAATAAGTAGTAAATAACAACTTTACACATCTCGTCCCGTATTCTTTTCTCACGCCTCATACCGGTTGACGTCCCTTTCCAATTGAGATATCAGTACCTCCACGTATTAGGGTCAGCTCTAATTCAATACTGATTTTTCAAGTTAATTCATAATAAAAACAAGACCCGGGAAGCACACCAATGGCCAGACCGCTTCGTATAGAATACCCAGATGCCTATTACCACGTTTTTAATATCGGACTTGATAATCAGCGGATCTTCCCGTCCTCCCGATACTTTGAGGCTTTCCTAGCGGGCCTGGAAGAAACTTGCTTCCGCTTGAATGTTGAGGTGCACGCCTACTGCCTTCTCAAGGACCAATACCATCTACTGATCAAGACTCCCGAGGCAAATCTGAGCCGCTTCATGCGCCAGATCGATGGACTCTACACACAGCATTATCAGCGTCTGAAAAAAACGGAAGGCTCTCTTTTCAAGGGCCGTTACAAGGCCGTGCTGGTTCAGCCGGAAAATTACCTTCTGCCTCTGACTCGCTATATTCATCTGGGAGTTAAAAAGACGGAGCTGGATACCTGGCAGTGGTCAAGCTATCCCGCCTATGTGAACACGGCGAAAGCTCCAGCCTGGCTGATACGAGAGGATGTGCTGGCGCAAATCGATGCTACCGGTGCAAAGCGTGTGGCTCGTTTTGCCGAATACACAGCAGCTGGCGTTGACGAAAAGATGGCACACTTCTATGGCAAGAAAAACCTGTCTTCCATCATGGGGGACGAAAAATTCAAGAGCGGTGCGAAGACTAAACGCGCGGCTACCAAGATTCGAGGGGTTTCACGTGGCGCCAATGCCAAATGGCGACCATCCTGCAAACTGATCATCGCGGCCGTCGCAAAGCAGTTCAAGGTGACCGAAGACAGTATCTATACTGCTGCCAGAGGGCCGGGGTCCAAGAATGTCCCGCGCTGGGTGGCCATGTATCTGTGTCAGGAACTCTCCGCTGTCACATTGCAGTCGATCGCCAAACTTTTCAAACTCAAGCGCTATGGCACCGTCTCCACGACGGTCGGCAAACTGAAGAAAGAATTTGTCGAGAATGCCAAGATGCTCGCTGTAACCAGCAAACTGCTCAAAGATCTGAGCAAGGAAAAGCTGGCCTGAGTCAGGCAGGGATGTGATTCTTCCGTAAAAGCAAACGCCGGGGCTCTGTTATCAGAGCCCCGGCGCTTAGGCAAGGCGGGCGGTCTATTCAGGAAATTTGCAAATCAAGTTAGCTGCAAAAACCAGAGTCACTTCAGATGTACTTCAGATTCCTCGGCTCCACAAAGGGAACCGCAGATCTTACTTGATCTTGGCTTCTTTATAGATCACGTGTTTGCGGACCACGGGATCATACTTCTTGATCTCCATCTTGTCCGGCATCGTGCGCTTGTTCTTGTCTGTTGTGTAGAAATGTCCAGTGTTGGCTGTAGACACCAGTTTGATTAAATCGCGCATTGCTGCTCACCACCTGATTCCGAATACCGGTTTGGGTCTTAAATTTAGATTTTTACGCCGTTGGCGCGAATGTCCGACAGGACGGCATCAATGCCATTCTTGTCGATTATGCGCATGCCCTTTGTGGAAAGTTTAAGTTTCACAAAGCGATTTTCAGACTCCACCCAAAAGCGATGCGTATGGATGTTGGGAGAAAAGCGGCGCTTGGTTTTGTTGTTCGCGTGAGAAATATTGTTGCCTGTAAGCGGTTTTTTACCGGTTACTATACATACGTTTGCCATTGCCTTGCCTCGTTACATAACCCGAATGATCGGCGGCAAGCCTTATGCGTGACGCCCAGCGGAGTCTTGCTGCCAACTTGCCAAAAAAAGAGCTGCGTTTTATACCAAAACGGCCTGTCAATAGCAACACAAAAGCTGTACGCGCCTGCACAGAGCCTATATCAGCCCCCTCTCCGCAAAGGACACGACATCTTTACCGCCTACAAGAATATGATCCAACACCCTGACATCTATGGTACTTAGAGCTGACTTCAGACGCTGGGTAATGGAAACGTCTGCCTGACTCGGCTCGGCAATGCCGGACGGATGATTGTGCGCAAAGATCACTGCAGCGGCATTGTTGTGCAAGCAACGCTTAACTACTTCGCGCGGGTACACAGCCGCCCCGTCAATTGTGCCTGAAAACAACTCCTCCAGCGTCACCACTCGATGCTGATTGTCCAAGTACAGACAGGCAAACACCTCATGCTCGTACTTGCCTAGGCGGGCCCGCAGATACTGACGGGTCAGCTCCGAGCTGGTCATTACATCCCGGCCTTCGAGCTGTTCACGCAGATGCCGCTGTGACAATTCCTGCATGGCCTGCAGTTGCACATATTTGGCCGGCCCGAGACCATCCTGCAGACAGAACTCCTCTGCACTGGCGGCAAGGATACCCGTCAGACTTCCGAAGCGCACCAACAGATCCCGGGCGACGTCCAGCACCGTCTTGCCCTTGATTCCAGAGCGCAGGAATATCGCCAGCAGCTCTGCGTCGGAGAGTGCGGCAGCTCCGGAGCCCAACAGTTTTTCACGTGGCCGTTCATTTTCCGGCCAATCCTTGATGCCCATGATGCCTCCCTGGCTGCGCACAGTATTGATTTGATAATAGCAAAGAATTGCAAACTCGCTGTCTGGACAGCAGCAAACCGGGCGAATTTGAAACCATGAGGGCATGCTGTTAGTCTTTCCAGCCTTATCTTTCCCTGACAGATGGACCAGAGCAGGTCGGCTCTAACATGAATAGTCTCAGCACGCGCCGTGTATTGTTAGGCATCACCGGGGGTATCGCCGCCTACAAGAGCGCCGAGCTGACACGGCTGCTGGTCAAAGCGGGCGCCGAAGTGCGCGTCGTCATGACTCAGGCCGCCACCGAATTCATCACCCCGCTCACTCTGCAGGCGCTCTCTGGCAATCGTGTTCATACCGACCTGCTGGACGCCGATGCTGAGGCTGGCATGGGGCATATCGAGCTGGCCCGCTGGCCCGACCTGATTCTCGTTGCCCCTGCCAGTGCCAACTTTATGGCCAGACTTGTTGCCGGGCAGGCTGGCGATATCCTGAGCACTCTTATTCTGGCCAGCAAGGCCCCGGTGGCCATTGCTCCTGCGATGAACCAGGCAATGTGGAGCAACCAGGCCACTCAAACCAATCTTGATACTCTGCGAGCACGCGGCATCGCGATCTTCGGTCCGGCCGCCGGAGCACAAGCCTGTGGCGATGTCGGCCTGGGACGCATGCTTGAACCGCAAGAGTTGCTCGAGCTCAGTGCCGCCACTTTTGAGAGCGACATCCTCGCGGGACTGCATATCACTATCACGGCAGGTCCGACCCAGGAGGCAATCGACCCTGTGCGGTTTATCAGCAACCGCAGCTCCGGCAAGATGGCCTACGCACTGGCCAGCGAAGCAGCCAATGCAGGTGCGCAGGTTACCCTGATCAGTGGAGCGGTCGCCCTGCGGACACCCGAACGGGTTCGGCGTATTGACGTCATCAGCGCCGACGACATGCTGGCCGCGAGTCTGCAGGACATCGAGCAATGCGATATTTTCATTGGAGTCGCGGCCGTCGCAGACTACCGCCCAGAGCATGTCGCCGATCAGAAGATCAAGAAGTCGGCCGACACCATGCAACTGACCCTGATTAAAAACCCCGACATCATCAGCACCATCGCCAACTTGAGCAAGCGCCCGTTTACAGTAGGGTTCGCTGCAGAAACGGAGAGTGTCGAAGACTACGGCCTGGAAAAACTTCGGCGCAAGAAACTGGATCTTCTCTTTGCCAACGACGCCCGGGACACCCTCGGCAGCGATAGCATCACGGCGACAGCGCTATTCTCGCAGGGACGAGAGGTCTTTGGCCCTGCCAGTAAGCAGGTGGTAGCGAGGAAAATGCTAGAACTGATACGGCAGCGCTTCGATGTTGCGGAGGGCAAATAAGCACTATGAGCCCGCTTCGCAGCATAGAAATAGCTACATCGACCCCGGCCGTCCCTTCTACGATTTTCAGAGCTTATGACATTCGCGGTATAGCCGGAGACACCCTCAACAGCACCAATATCGAAATTATCGGCAGGGCAATGGCAAGCCTGGCCCTGGAGGCCGGAGAACACACTGTTCTGTTCGGAGCCGATGGGCGGTTGTCCAGTCCCAGTCTTCGAGAGGCATTGCTGCAGGGAATACTGTCCACTGGGCTCAACGTGATCGACCTCGGTACCATTCCAACACCACTACTTTATTTCGCTGCACACACCTCGGAATGGCGCTCCGGACTGATGCTGACGGCAAGCCACAACCCACCGGACTACAACGGCATCAAGATTATCCGCCAGCGCACCTGCCTGACCCCGGAACAAATTCAGCAGATTCGCGAACGTGCAGAAACTGGCAACTTTATCCAGGGACAGGGCTCACTCTCGCGCATGGATTTCAAGAGCGCCTATATCAGTCGCTTGTGTCAGGACATCTGTCTGCAACGCAAACTGAAGGTCGTAATCGATTGCGCCAATGCCGTCCCCGGAGTGATCGCGCCGGAATTGTTCAAAGCGCTGGGCTGTGACGTCATTCCCCTGTACTGCGAGATGCATGGCTGCTTCCCCAACCATCATCCCGACCCGACTGTGGCAGACAATACCCAGGATCTCGTTCGGGAGGTTCGCTCCCATGGCGCAGATCTTGGCATTGCCCTGGACGGCGACGGTGACAGGGTGGTTCTGGTGACCAATGCCGGCCACGTCATAGACACCGATTGGCTGTTGATGCTTCTGATCAAGGACATCGTGCCGCGCTACGACAATCCGAATGTGGTCTTCGACGTCAAGTGCAGTATCTTGCTCTCAAAGCTGATTCGGGATTGCGGCGGCCAGCCTGTGATGAGCCGCAGTGGTCACTCTTTCATGAAGCAGAAGATGCAGGAAACCGGTGCCGTAGTCGGAGCCGAGTTTTCAGCGCACGTCTTCATCAAGGATCGCTGGTATGGGTATGACGATGGCTTCTATGTCGCTGCGCGTTTTCTGGAGTTGCTGAGCCGTCAGGAACAGAGCGCCGAAGCGCTGTTGCGGGCGCTGCCCCGCAGCGTAGTCACCCCCGAACTGCGCATCGCGGTCAGCGATGAACACAAGTTTCAACTCATGGAGAAGATCAAGAAGCTGGCCAGCTTTCCTCATGGAACTGTCAGCATCCTTGATGGTATCCGCGTCGATTTTGCGGACGGGTGGGGGTTGATCCGGGCGTCCAACACGACCCCCGCGCTGTTGTTGCGCTTCGAGGCGACCAGCCACAAATCCCTGCTGAGCATCCAGATGATGTTCCGTGAGCTTCTAAGGCAGGTCGACAGCATGCTGGAATTCGACTTCTGATAACCCGAGGACCGAGAGACTCTAGTCCCGCCGGAGAACTGGGCGGATGAAAAATCCGGCTCAGCCTGTATACTCTGCGCATTCTTAAAGACCACCCCCAGCACAACGGAAACCCACCCATGCCTCTTGATTTCGCCGCTGCCAAGAACATCGCCAACGTCCTCACCGAAGCGCTCCCCTACATCCAGCAGTTCACGGGTTGCACCATCGTCGTCAAATACGGCGGCAACGCCATGACCGACGAAGTGCTCAAGAACAGCTTCGCCCGCGACATCGTGCTGATGAAGCTGGTCGGCATGAATCCGGTGGTGGTACACGGTGGCGGACCACAGATCGAATCGCTGTTGACCAAGCTCGCCATCCAGTCCGAATTCATCGACGGTATTCGTGTCACTGACAGCAAGACTATGGACGTCGTGGAGATGGTGCTGGGCGGCCTCGTAAACAAAGAGATCGTCAGCCTGCTCAACAAGAACCAAGGCAAGGCCATCGGCATCACCGGCAAAGACGGCAACCTGATCCAGGCAACCAAACTGCTAAAGAAAAGCGCTACTGACGACACCAAAATGCTGGACATGGGCCAGGTCGGCGCCATCGAGAAGATCAACCGCGAAGTGCTGGACGTGCTCAAGAACAGCGACTTCATCCCGGTTATCGCCCCCATCGGCACCGACCGTTTCGGCAACACCTACAACATCAACGCCGATACCGTCGCCGGTGAGATTGCCAAGGTGCTGGGCGCCGAGAAGCTGATGCTGCTGACCAATATCGCCGGCGTCATGGACAAATCCGGCACCGTGGTCACCGGGCTGACGACGGCACAGGTCAACGCGATGATCGCCGACGGCACCATTTACGGCGGCATGCTGCCGAAGATCGAGTGCGCTCTGGATGCCGTCAACAACGGCGTCCGCAGTGCCCACATTATTGATGGCCGTGTGGAACACTCCGTGTTGCTGGAGATCTTCACCAACACCGGAGTCGGGACACTGATCAGTAACAAGAGAAACTTCGACGCCATCTAAGGTCGGTCATTTCACGCAATATCGATTCAGGAACACTCAGCGCCATCATGTCCTCAGAAACACGGTCATCTCGCAAGGAACAAATTCTGCAATCCATCGCCCGCATGCTGGAGTCCGGCCCGGGCGAACGGATCACCACTGCCGCGCTGGCCAGAGAAGTTGGCGTTTCGGAAGCGGCTCTCTACCGGCACTTCCCCAGCAAAGCCAAAATGTTCGAGGGCCTCATCGTCTTCATCGAAGAGACGCTGTTCACCCGCATCACCCGGATTCTGGAGGACGAACCTTCCGCCGCACGCCGCTGTGAGAAGATCCTGACGCTGCTGCTGACGTTTGCGGAGAAGAACCCTGGCATGACGCGCCTCATGACTGGCGATGCTCTGCAGGGCGAAACAGAGAGATTGCGGCTGCGCATCAGCCAGCTGTTTGACCGGCTGGAAGCGCAGATCAAGCAAATCCTCCGCGAAGCGCAGATCAGGGAGAATCTGAAGACGGCGATCTCGCCTACCATCATGGCGAATCTGCTGATGGCGAGTGCCGAAGGTCGGCTGATGCAGTTCGTGCGCAGTGAGTTCAAGAAACTTCCCACCACGCAGTGGGAAGAGCAGTGGCAATATCTGTCCAAAGACATGCTGGCGCCGTTTGTGTAAGTGCGAGCGGAATCTTACACGCCGTACTGATCCCGATAGCGCTGCACATCCGCCAGATGCCCGGCCAGCGTGGGATCAGCCTGCCGCCCGAGATAAGCAATAATCTGGTCAAGCGCAATGATGCTGATCACTGGAATACCGTAATGTTCCCGGATTTCCTGAATCGCCGACAGTTTGCCGGTGCCACGCTCCTGGCGATCCAATGCCACCACAATCCCGGCCGGAGTAGCGCCCGTGCGCTGCAGCAGTTCCATCACCTCGCGTATAGCGGTGCCCGCCGTGATCACATCATCGACGATCAGCACCCTGCCCTGTAACGGCGCGCCGACCGTCAGCCCGCCCTCACCATGGTCCTTGGCCTCTTTGCGGTTGAAGCAGTAGGGTTTGTTGATCCCTTGCTGTTGAGCCAGCGCGGCCACGGTAACAGACACCAGTGGAATACCCTTGTAGGCCGGGCCGAACAGTAAATCGTAGTCGACTCCGGATTGTGCGATGGCAGCCGCATAGCTGTTGCCGATGAAGGACAGAGCCTCGCCGGTATTGAACAGCCCGGCATTGAAGAAATAGGGGCTGGTGCGGCCCGACTTCAGCGTAAAACTGCCGAAGCGCAGAATCTCGTGGCGAATGACAAACTCGATAAACGCTTTCTGGAAATCCTGCATGGCCACACCTCTTCCTGTTGTTTAACGTTTGAAAAACGCTGAATCGTTTTACAGACCCAATGCTTCGCGCTGCTTGATCAGCAACTCGGCTATGCCCTTTTCAGCCAGAGCGATCATCGCCTGCAGCTCGGCGGTGTCGAAGTCATTCTCTTCACCCGTGCCCTGCAACTCAATGAAACGCAGTCGCTCGGTCATCACCACGTTCATGTCAGTCTCGGCGTTGGAATCCTCGGCATAATCCAGATCGAGCACCGGCACGCCCTTGTAGATTCCCACAGACACGGAAGCAATCAGTTGCTTCATGGGGTTCTTCTTGAGCTTGCCGCTCTTGAGCAGAAAAGTGATGGCGTCATGCAGCGCGACGCAGCCGCCGGTAATGGACGCAGTGCGCGTGCCACCGTCAGCCTGAATGACATCACAGTCGATCTTGATGGTGTTCTCGCCCAGCAGTTTCATGTCCATCGCCGCGCGCAGTGAACGGCCGATCAGACGTGAAATTTCCAGCGTGCGACCGCCCTGCCTGCCACTGACCGCTTCACGATCCATGCGCGAACCGGTAGAGCGCGGCAGCATGCCGTACTCGGCCGTAACCCAGCCGGTGCCACTGCCTTTCAGAAAGCGTGGAACCGATTCCTCCACGCTGGCGGTGCAGATCACCTTGGTGTCACCGAATTCGACAAGGACAGAGCCTTCGGCATGTTTGGTATAGCGGCGGGTAATACGGATGTCGCGTAGCTGATCGGGCTGGCGCTGACTTGGTCTGATCTGGGCTTGCATACTGCCTCGCAAAAACGTCGTTTGAATTGAGGCGCGATTATCCTTGATATGGCTGGGGATGGCGAGTCAGTGACCGGATATTGGGGTAACATACGGGCCAATGTTAAAAGCCACACAAATCGCAGGTCTAGGGAAAGGTTGCTCTATGTTGTTAAGCATGACCGCGTTCGCACGCAAGCAAACCAACTGTGGCCGTGGAGTTCTGGTCTGGGAAATCCGCTCCGTCAACCACCGCTATCTGGAGCCGGGCTTTCGCTTCCCCGATGCCCTGCGCGGCCTGGAGCCCGTCATCCGCGACGCGCTACGCAAACATATCTCCCGTGGCAAAGTCGACTGCCAGCTGCGGCTGGAATGCGACGACAAAGGCCACAACGCTCTGCAGATCGATGAAGAAGCCGTGGTCCGGCTTAATGACGCCAGCGGGCAGATCCTGTCCCTGACCGGTGGTGGCCCCGCGCTCACCGTTATGGAAATCCTCAAGTGGCCCGGCGTGCTGCGCGAATCCGCAGCCGTGCCCGAAGACCTGGAGGAGAAGGCTCTGGCCCTCTTCCACGAAACCCTCACCGACCTGATCCACACCCGCCGGCGCGAAGGCCAGGAGTTGTTGGGATTCATCAGCAAGCGCATCGACGCCGTGCGCGAGATCGTCAACACCGTGCGGGTACGCATGCCGGAGATCCTCGCCCGGCAGCAGCAGGTGCTGCGTGAGCGGCTCGCCGACCTGAAGATCGAACTCGACCCGGCCCGCCTCGAACAGGAGATCGTGGTCTACGCGCAGAAGTGCGACATCGACGAAGAGCTGGACCGCCTGGAGACTCACCTCAACGAAGTGGAGCGCGTCCTGCGTCTGGACGAACCCTCAGGCCGCCGCCTCGATTTCCTGATGCAGGAACTCAACCGCGAGGCCAACACGCTGTCTTCCAAGTCCATCGTAGCGGAGACGACGCTGAATGCGGTGGACCTGAAGGTGCTGATCGAGCAGATGCGGGAGCAGATTCAGAATATTGAGTAGCGTTTTTTGCAGTCTCATGTTGTAACCTTACATGGATGTAAAGTTATATATATCATAAAGTTATATTACCACTCCGATTGACGACGTCCACCTCAGTCCGGTAGTATCTGTGTAGCTAGATGCGTAGCTTTGTTGCTAGAACGCTCGCCTAGCATGGAAATCATTCCCAGCTACACAAGGCGCAAAATGGGCAAACTCTCAGATATACAACTCAGAGCATGGCTGCGTGAAGGTAAGCGTGTCGCTGGCAAGAGCGATGGCGGGGGCCTGACCTTCACCCTTTCTGCACAAGGCGCTGCTAGCTGGACGCTTCGCTACCGAATGGCTGGCAAGTCGAAAGAGCTCACACTAGGAAGATACCCCGACCTTTCATTGGCCGAGGCCCGCAAGATTGCTGCAGCAAAGCGAGTAGACGTGCACCAGGTCATTGATGTGGCTGCCGTTAAACAGCAGAAGAAAGCCGAATCTAAATTAGTCGCTAACATTGGGCAGCTGGCCAATCTTTGGCTGAACAACACCGTGCGCAGGCGGCATAAGCATCCAGAGGTCACCGAACGGGTCTTCAGAAGAGACATACTGCCAACCTTAGGTAAAAGCGACACCAAGGTCATTACCACTGCTGAGATTACGCGGCTACTAGCAAAGATCAACGCCAGCGGACGCCCCACAATTGCAAATGATGTACTGCGATATTTAAAAGCCATGTTTGCGTACGGCGAATCACTGGGCATGGTGGACCGTAATCCTGCAGAGCGCATTAGGCTTGAGCATGCTGGTGGGCAAGAGAAATCTCGAACACGCGCGCTAAGCACCTCAGAGATAACCAAGCTTTTAATTGCAATAAAAGAAGCAGGTACCAAATTCGGCCGGGATAACGAATTGGCTGTAATGTTATTGCTGGCATTGGCCTGTCGCAAAATGGAACTGTTCGGGGCCACTTGGGACGAGTTTGATTTCTCAAGCAATAAATGGCGCATACCAGGGACACGCGTGAAGACTGGTGAATCACGCGAACTGGCGTTGTCGCCCCTAGTGGTTGAATGGCTGCAAGAGCTGAAAGTAAGAGCGTGCGGTAGCGACTATGTTTTCCCCGCACGAAGGGAAAGCAAACAAAAACGTTTTGCGCACGTATCCCCTGATACAACTTTGCGCGCACTGCATGAGTTAAAACACGGCCTCGAGGCATTCACAGTCCATGACCTTCGCCGAACATCTCGCAGCTTGATGGCAGACATTGGCGTGCCCTTCGATGT
>CAIOZF010000127.1 GCA_903862645.1 uncultured Gammaproteobacteria bacterium | reverse complement strand
TGTTCTCTGCCCTCCTTGCCTTGGCCGCTTGCTTCAACCTCTCCGCTCAGGCAGACAATCGCAGCGACGCCGAGGCGCTCTTCATTTTCGCCGAGCAACAGCACGCGATGTACTTCAGCCCGCCGGGCCAGACCACTCAGGAATTGGAGGGCTATCTGGTGCGCTACTATCCCGGCACCAACACTTATCTCGGCACGCGTGGCCAGGAAGTCTATGTGCATGGCAGTCAGTTCGGAGTCGGTATCATCCGCGTTGGCGTGATCACGGACTTCATCAACGCTAACAGCGCTGCGGTCCGCGACATTACCAATGCAATATTGCTGCAGCGCGCTGCCAGCTGCGTCGAGTATGCCGGCAACTACAACTCTACGGTGACCGACATCAAACGCAGCCTGAATTTTGCGGGGACACTGAAGATCGCCGTTGCCAACGGACTGTGTACCTTCACCTCCAACAACATTCCCAATCATGATTTCGGCAACGGCGGAAACTTCGCCACTCCGGTCGCTGCGGTTGCGCACAGCTACAGCATGACTGCGACGCCGACCCTTGCCTCAGCACCCACGGCGCTGACGCTGGAGTGGGACAACGCGGTGATGCTCAATGGCGTGAAGGTCGATATCTGGGCGGCGGCCTGCTATGGCGTGGGTGACGGCAAGATCGGCTGCAACAACCCCAGCCAGGCATGGCGCTATGACCCGATGTCGCCACGCAACAACTTCGGCACCGACGATCACAATGCACATACGCAACCAACGGGCGCCTATCATTACCACGGCAACCCGAAGGCGTTGTTCAATGCCAACGGCGGCGCGATCTCGCCCGTCGTGGGCTTTGCGGCCGATGGTTTTCCGATTCTGGGTTCGTATTTTGATGCCAGCGGGGTGATCCGCAAGGTGACCAGCAGCTATCGCCTGAAAGCGGGCAATCGTCCAACGGGGGCAGGCAATCCGGGCGGGACTTACGACGGCACCTATCGGGATGACTACGAGTACGTGGCGGGACTAGGAGATCTGGACCGGTGCAACGGCATGGCCGTCAATGGCCAGTATGGCTATTACATCACCGACAACTTTCCCTACATGATGTTCTGCTTCAGTGGCACGCCGCACTCCTCTTTCAAAAAGCTGGCAGCGGGCGCCAGACCCTGAAGAAGGAAGCTACAGTCAACCCTCAGGGTGCACGTCGCTGCAACAGCGGTGCACTTGTGCCTTCTACACCGACCAGCCCTAGCACAAGCAACCATGCCATCTGCGGCCCGCGCTCTGAATCACGCGGGTCGAACCATTCCTCCGGGGAGTGCTCGCCACCACTATCACCGCCACCGGTGATAGTGATGGCTGGGATGCCCAGCGCCATGGGGATGTTGGAATCGGTACTGGAGATTCGCAGGGCCTGCAGTTCACCACCCGCCTCCGCCATGGCCAGCGCCGCCACCTGGACAATCGGGTTGTCTACGGAAGTGCTGCCCGAGGGGCGGTCACCGATAAGACGAAAATCCACGGTGATCTCGCCGTTATTGTCCCAGCGTGTGTTCTCTGCGGCGACACCCGCCTGCACTGCCTCACGGACACGCTGCTCAAGGCGAACTAATTCACCAGCGTCGTTGGAGCGCATATCGAGCTCGAATGCCGCATGGGCGGCGATGGAATTCACCGATGTACCACCGCTGACGGTCCCCACGGTGAAGGTGGTCTTCGGCTCGCTCGGTGTCTCCAGCTCACTGATATTGGCAATTGCCCGCCCCATGGCGTGAATGGCACTGACCAGCCCGAAGGCACTGAATGAATGCCCGCCCGGACCGGTGAACACGACTTCGAAGCGACGACTGCCGGTGGCGCCGGTAGTGATACCGTTTAATCCAGAGCCATCGATCGACACGAAGCCGTCTATCTTTGGAAAATCGCGAAATATCGCCTTGATGCCCCGCAGATCACCCAACCCCTCTTCGCCCACATTGCCGATGAACAGGATATCGCCGCGGGTAGTGATGGCGCTGCTGCTCAGCGTTTCGATCAACGTCAACAGCACCGTCAGACCTCGGCCGTCATCGCTGATGCCAGGGGCGTAATAGCGTCCGTCACGCTGCTCCACTGCCAGATCAGTCTCCAGTGGAAAGACGGTATCCAGATGCGCGGCAATGGCCAGCAACGGGCCCTCGCCGCTGCCCCGATACAGACCGATGACATTGCCCTCAGCATCGATATAGGCCTCCGGCAACCCGCGACGCTGCATCTGCTGCAGGTAGTATTCGGCGCGCTGTTGCTCGAGAAATGGTGGCGCGGGAATCTCCGTCAGGCGGATCTGTTCCGCGATAGTTTCCGGTTCCCCTGCCGCGATGGCCTCCAGTGCTGCCCGGACCTGCGCATTCGCGGTGAGTTGTCCGAACTCGACAGCGACGGAGCTATCGACGCGAACCTCGGCACTCACCGGCACTGGCGTCTGCGCCCCCAGCTGTGCACTCCACAGCACTGACAAGAGACAGGCGGTCACTGCCTGACATCCACCCCTTCTGATCAAACCCATGCCTCGCACTCCTTGTTTGCTGGCTGGCTACTGACCAGTCGCTGTCAATCGTCTCACCAGATCGAGATGGGCGTGCACGAATCGATACAGCTCACTTTCGAGAATACGCTCTTGGTCGCTGTGCGAGCCGAAGCCCAGAGGACCATCCTCGGCATCAATGCCGGGTCCGATCCCGAAGCACTGCATGCCTCGCGCACGCAGATAGGCCATATCGGTTGCCCCCGTACCCATGACAGGGACTACCGGTGCGCCATAGTGCTCTCCGAACACCGCTTCAATCGCTCTAAAGGCTTCATTGTCCAGTGAGCTTGCAGCGCCCGGACGCAGATTGCGGGGCGCCCACTCGACATTGACAGCAGGGTTGCCGATCACCTCGCGCAGGGCCGCGATGAACTGGTCGGGGTTCTCATCCGGCAGCAAACGCACGTCCAGAGTGGCCACTGCTTCCGATGGAATCACATTCACCCGATAGCCGCCGTCGAAGATATTGGGCGAAACGGTACTGAACAGCACCGCCGCATTGCGCGGCTCATTTTCCTTGAGATATTGCAGCGCAGCCTTGCCTTCGTCCGACTCCGGATTCAACAAAGCACGATAGCGGGCAGCCGCCTCGGGGGCAGAAAGCGCGGCCATCTTCGAGAAGTAGGAAGCGGTGGTATCACTGAGACGCACTGGCGGTTGCCACTCTGCCGCCGCTGCCACGGCGCGGGCGAGATTGACGATGGCATTGCTCTGCAATGGCACCGAGCCGTGGCCGGAAATGCCGTTACTGGTCAGCAGCACGGCGCGTGGCAGCTTCTCCACAGCCTGCACCGAGGCATAATGCACCTGCCCGTTCTGACGCACGACGCTGCCACCTTCGGCCAGACAGTATTCAGCGTCTATGCTTGCAAAGTGATCATTGACGATGTGCTCGATGCCTACCCGAGTGGAGCCCTCTTCCCCGGCCTCCGCCAGCA
>CAIOZF010000126.1 GCA_903862645.1 uncultured Gammaproteobacteria bacterium | reverse complement strand
GCCGCATGGACAAGAATTCCAAGGCGGCCAAGCTGCCCAAGGATCCCAGCGTCTATCTGTGCTGGATATGTCCAAATGTGTCTGGAAGTACATGGCATGCAGCTCACTGGTGATTGCCACTGGTGGCACGTCCCAGCTTTATGAAACCAGTTCGGGTCCGATCATCAATACCGGCGACGGCATTGCCATCGCCTTACGGGCGGGAGCGGAACTGGTAGACATTGAGTTTATGCAATTTATCCCCATCGCGTTTGTGTACCCGGAGAGCATAAAGGGCTACACGCTGCTCGAACCGGCGCATTATGGCAAGCGCCATCTGGACCCGAAAGCGGAAGCAGGAATTCTGCTTAACAGCAAGGGCGAACGATTTGTGCTCAAGCACGATCCGGTCCGCCGCGAGGGAAGCACGCGGGACATCCTGGCGCGAGCGATTATGCTTGAAATTCTGGAAGGAAGGGGAACTCCGGAAGGGGGCGTGCTCATGAAACCCGATCCAGACGTTTTTGACTTCTTTCTCAAAGAGCGACCGATTTATGTGAAGCGTCTGCTCGAGAACTATGGAGAGCCGCAGGCACGCATGCAGGCGCCCATTCAAGTGATGCCGAGTGCCCTTTATACCCTGGGTGGTGTCCGTATCGATGAATGGTGTCGCACTGCCGTACAGGGCCTCTTCGTCTGTGGGGAATCCGCAGGTGGTGTGCATGGAGCCAACCGTCTGGGTGGAAGCTCGATGCCTGACATTCAAGTTTTTGGCAGGAGGGCAGGAATGTCCGCAGCCGAGCATGCGAAGGCTGTCGGACGACCTTCCAACGCAGAGTTTGGCAAGGCCCGGGACATGATTCAGCGTGCAGAGCGGGGGATGGGTCGGGAGCAGGGCATTGCCCCTTCACATGTTAAAAAGCAGATACAGAAACTGATGTGGGACCATGTTGGCCTAGTGAGAAGTGGTGAAAAAATGGAGGAGACTCTGCGAAAGTTCACCGAGCTGCGCGAGGCTGTCATCCCCCAATTGAAGGTCACCGGAACATCGCGAATAGTCAACCGGTCCTGGATGGAAGCGATGGAGCTGCAGAACATGCTCGACATCGCGCAGGCCATGGTCACCGCCTCGCTGATGCGCCAGGAAACCCGGGGAGCACATTACCGAACAGACTATCCGGAAACAGACGAGCGCTGGTCAACCAACATCCTGGTAAAGATTGATGGCCAGAGGATGGCGGCGCGCAAAGTGCCGCTAGTCACCTTGCGGTCAGCCGAGCCAATTGCACTGAGCGCGTAAAGGACTTCCGATGGCAGACAACATTAAAGTCGTTGCAGAAATCAGGCGGCAGAACCCGGACGCGGACAACATTGCGCGCTACGAGCGCTATGAGGTGACTGGCATGCCCACCATGCGCGTGCTGGACGTGATCCGGTCGATTTACGAGAATCAGGCCGATGATCTGGGATTTCAGTTTGCCTGCCGAATTGGTCGCTGTGGTACATGCGCCGTCAGGGTGAATGGGGTGCCGGTGCTGGCCTGTCAGGAGATTGCCAAGCTTCACATGCGTATTGAGCCCCTATCCCCATTTCCCGTGTTAAGGGATCTGGTAATTGACCGCAGCGAGATCGAGCAGAAATACGAGGATCTGCAATTGGCGCCCCGCAGGCATGTCGAGCATGGTGGCAAGCCTGAAAGCATGGATCCGAAGCTGGCAGAGGAGCTATGCCACATTGACCGCTGCATCGGCTGCATGATCTGTGTTTCAGCCTGCCCCGCAGTCGATGAACGGTCATTTGATGGGCCGGCCTTCATGCTAAGCCTGCAGCACATGAATATGCATCCGCACGACACGGCGAACCGCTTGGTGCAGGCCATAGATGGAGGCATGATGGAGTGCTTTGGCTGCGATATCTGTACCCAGGTATGCCCAACTGATTTGAGCCCGGCGCAGGCGATCCGCGACATGCGCGCAGATCTGCTGTTTTCCAGACGTAAGGCGAAAGGCTGAGCCATGAGCAAGCTTACCCTGCCCCGCAATTCCACCCGTCAGGCCGAAACCTGGCTCATCGGTGATATATCGCGGGTACTGCACCGTATTTCGGGGGTCGTGATCATCCTGTTTGTGCTCGTGCATGTCGTGGTCCAGAGTGTGGTTCAGGTTCCACAGTGGGAGAGCACGCGGCAGGCCATGCCTTGGTTACATGCATTACAGAACCAGAATTGGGTGCATGCGGTGCTTTATTTCAGCATTGCCTTTCATTCACTATATGGACTGCGCCTGCTTCTGGGTGATTTGGGCTTTTCTTTCGACTATCGCCGCTCGCTGTGGGTCATTTCCGGAGTGAGCGCAGTGTTTGCTATGAGGGAGCTAGTCCGATATGCAGGGTTCTGAGCGGCAAGTGTACGGAAGCATTGCGGTTCCCACCTCATTGTGGGTCTGGGGGGCACAAAGACTCTCGGGAATATTGCTGGGACCTCTTGTACTCTTGCATATTCTCGGCGTCGGCGGTTCGGCTGGTCGTGGGCTGGATGTTCTGCTGCTCATTGTGATCGTGGTTCACGGTTATGTTGGGATCAGGCGGATACGCATGAAGGCAAAATACTCCGCCCTGCTGGCATCCTTGGCTGCGATGTGGCTCTTGGCCATTCTGGTTTTCGGGGGGCTCGCTCTCATACATGCCAATTGACGTTGGCGCACGGGAATTTGGCGAAAGAAGCTCCGATCATGAGTGAAACTTTGAGGAACGCCTGCCGAAGACGCTGGGACCGGGGACATGCAGCGGGAAGTTTCATACATTCCCTCCACGACCTGGAGAAGTTCACCGGATACTCGTTGTCCCGGACGCCCAAGTCTCTGCGTGTTGTGCTCGAGTCGTTGCTCAGGAATTGCGATGGCCAGCGTGTTGGCGAAGAGGACGTCATTTCGCTTGCCAACTGGGAGCCGCGGGCATCGCGTGATCGCGAGATTCCCTTTGTGGTGGGACGTGTAGTTCTCAATGACATGGCTGGAATTCCCATGCTCTGCGATCTTGCCGCCATGCGAGATGCGGCAAAGCATGTGCCCGCATCCAGAATCTCTCCGACTGTGCCAGTGGATATGGTGATTGATCACGCATTGTCAGTGGATTTCCATGCAAGTCCGCGTGCGCTCGATCTCAACATGAGGCTGGAGATCGAAAGAAACCAAGAGCGTTTTCGTTTCGTCAAGTGGGCGATGCAGGCCTTCCGCGGTATCCGGCTGATTCCCCCGGGTTTCGGAATCCTCCATCAGGTCAACCTGGAATTTCTCTCCCCCGGCGTGTTGAGGCTTGACGGCGCCATCTACCCTGACTCACTGGTCGGTACTGATTCACACACCTGCATGATTGCGGGGCTTGGGGTGGTGGGCTGGGGTGTAGGTGGTATCGAAGCTGAAGCGGCCATGCTTGGCGAGCCGGTTAATTTTCTTACCCCCGATGTTGTAGGGTTCAGTTTGAGCGGAAGGCTTGGACCTGGAGTCACTAGCACCGACCTTGTATTGCACATTACCGAACTGTTGCGCCGGGAGAAAGTTGTTGGTGCCTTTGTTGAATTCCTGGGCGAAGGCGTTAGTCATCTCACAGTGCAGGACCGTGCTACTGTGTCCAACATGGCGGTTGAGTATGGAGCCACCATCGGCTACTTCCCGGTGGACTACCGCACTATTGCCTACCTGAAGGAGACGGGTCGCAAGAGTGCGGATGCTGAATTGGTCCAAGCCTATTTCGAAGCACAGGATCTTTTCGGGGGGACCCGGGAATCTGATGTGGATTACTCGCGGATCGTCAAACTGAACCTGGCAGATGTAGAGCCCTGTATCGCCGGACCCAAGCGACCCCAGGACAGGTTGGGCCTCACTTCGGTGAAGGCAAGTTTTCGCGCGATGCTAGGCAAGACTGCCAGCTTGTCGGCTGCCGCGACCGCAGATTGGCGGTCGGCCGACGAGATTCGTCATGGACATGTGCTAATCGCGGCCATAACTTCCTGTACCAATACATCCAATCCCAGCGTGATGCTTGCCGCAGGCATCCTCGCCAGGAATGCCAGGAAGCGAGGCCTGACCACACGACCATGGGTTAAGACGTCACTCACTCCGGGCTCGATCGTGGTTAGTGGTTATCTGAGGGACGCCGGATTACAAGCTTCGTTGGATGAACTTGGATTCCATGTCGCCGGATATAGCTGTGCGACCTGCGTCGGAAACTCCGGACCGCTCGATGCGGACATTGAGCTCCAGGTGCGTGAACGCAATATCGTGGCCTGCGCCGCCCTGTCAGGCAACAGGAACTTCGAGGGGCGGATTCATCCCTCAATTCGTGCGGCCTACCTTATGAGCCCGCCTCTGGTCGTTGCGTATGCGCTTGCCGGGTCCATGGAGATTGATCTTAAGCAAGAGCCGCTTGGACATGATCGAAACGGCGCGGCCGTGTACCTTCATGAAATCTGGCCGGATGCGGTAGAACTTGAAAGTATCATGCAGTCGATCTCCACCCCCGGGCATTACGCACGTGCCTATCAAGTAGATTTCGAAAAAGAAGCCGGTGCTCTCTGGCACAGTATTCCGCAACCAGCAGGTGAAACCTATGACTGGGAGGCTGCATCAACCTATATCCAACAACCTCCGTACTTTACGGATCCCGAACTGCAGAAATCGACCCTGGTAGACGTTCTTGACGCGAGGGCCTTACTCGTTTTGGGGGACTCCATCACGACGGATCACATCAGTCCAATCGGGTCGATAGAGGCAGCCTCACCCGCAGCCACCTACCTGAGCAGCAAAGGTGTGGAGCAGTCCGATTTCAACAGTTACGGGGCACGCCGAATGAACCACGAAATTATGGTTCGAGGCGCTTTCTCGAATATCAGGCTGCGCAATCTGCTGCTGCGGGACAAGGAGGGGGGCTACACCGTTCATCAGCCCAGCGGCAGACAAATGACAGTCTACGATGCAGCGCTGCGGTACAGTGCTGACAATATTCCGCTCGTATTACTTGCAGGCGAGGAGTACGGCACTGGTAGCGCACGCGATTGGGCGGCAAAGGCGACCCGGTTACTAGGCGTTCGTGCTGTTCTCGCAAGAAGCTTTGAGCGCATACATCGAAGCAATCTGGTTGGAATGGGGGTCATTCCCTGCGAGTTGCCCGAGAGCTGGAATACCGAAGTGGGCGATCTGGATGGTCGGGAAACCTATTCCATCTCCGGCCTGGGCCGGCTGAACGCGCCTCGGGCAGTGGTGACATTGACCATTGCCCGGGGCGATAAGAGATTCCTGATTCCCGTCATTGCGCGTATTGACACCAATGCGGAGATCGAATGCCTCCGCCGGGGTGGCATACTTCAGTACATGCTCGCCACGAAATTCAAGGCTTGATGATCTGCGTCAGGGCACCATGAATCTGTCATTCACCGCCGAGGAGATCGAGTTCCGCAGAGAAGTTCGCCATTTTTTTGCCACGGCCATGCCGCCAAGTATCCGTGATCGAGTGCTTAATGGACAAAAGCCCACCAGGAATGATCTGGTCGAATGGCACCATATTCTGAACGGAAAAGGCTGGGCTGTGCCCACCTGGCCTGAGCAATGGGGAGGCACCGGGTGGGATGCCATCCGACACTACATATTCAACGAGGAACTCCTGCAGGCGCCCGCCCTAGCGCCCCTACCCCATGTCAATCAGGTCGGTGCCGTGATACTCGCTGTGGGCACAGAGGCTCAGAAGCGGCGCTTTCTCCCGAAATTGAGAAATCTTGACTGGTGGCCTTGTCAGGGGTTTTCGGAACCTGGCTCCGGGTCGGATCTGGCTTCGCTGAAAACTCGGGCGGAGCTGCAGGGCGATCACTATGTGGTGAATGGCCAGAAGGTCTGGACTTCGCAGGCGCACAGGTCCGACTGGATGTATACGCTGGTCAGGACAGGCTCGGGGAGTCGCAAGCAGGAAGGCATCAGTTATCTGTTGATCGATCTCAAGAGTCCGGGCATTACCATCAATCCCATCCTGACCATCGACGGTTTTCATCACTTCAATGAAGTCTTCCTCAACGACGTGCGTGTGCCTATTGAAAACAGGCTAGGAGAGGAAAACAAGGGCTGGGCCTACGCCAAGCACACCCTCGGTCATGAGCGTGTAATCCTGGCTGGGGTTGGCCTTTGCAAATACCGGATCAGAGCTGCCAAGAATATTATTTCCCAAGGCTGTTTCCTGAAAGAGCACCAGGACCGCCTAGGTGAAAAGCTGGCGCTTCTGGAGGTGCAGGTGAAGGCGATGGAGATGACAACCATGCGCGTGATTTGTGAAATTGAACGCAAGGCCCACGCCATGGATGCCAAGCCCTCTATCCTCAAGCTCAAGGGCTCGGATCTACAGCAGGACACACTCGAGCTTTTACTGGAACTAGCCGGTCCCGAAGCGATGCGTAGGCAGTCGAAGTTTTACGCAAGCCAGTTGTCATCAGCGCAATCCGAGGAGTGGATTGCGACGGCAGCGCCTGCCTATTTTTATGCCAGGGCAGCCTCCATCTATGGCGGGTCGAGCGAAATCCAGAAAAATATCATTGCAAAACGCGTGCTTGCGTTATAGCGACTGGACAAGGGTCTTTAGCAGGTTTCAACGGCTGGCATTCCAGTCGACTCAGTAATGCGGCGGCACTTCGTCCGCCGCATTGCGCGGCTCGTTGGGCGCCTGCATCTGGATCTGCTGGCGCAGGGCGCGGATCTCCAGTTGCAGCAGTTCCAGTTGCTGCTGCTGGCGGAACACCGTGCGGTTCAGTTCCTCCAGCATGTCCTCGGAGAAACTGAGCTTCACCTCCAGTTCGGTGATGCGTTCGTCAGCCGTGGGCGCGCCGCTCATTTGCGATCGCTCATTCGCGTTCCCTCATTCGCGTTCTTTGTCCCGGCCGGCCTTCCAGTCGCGATCGGCCTGGGCACGGGCTTTCTTCGCGGCGGCCGCATTGGCCTCGGCGGCAGCCTCTGCTGCTGCGGCGGCTTCGGCCGCCAGTCGTTCCTGCTCGATCATGGCGGCACGTGTCTCGGGTGACTCCAGGCTGATGCGCCCCAGCGCTCCGTCGCGATAATCCTGCAGCAGGATCTGCGAGGCTTTCTCAAGGTCCAGCTCGCCGCCCCGGCCCTTGAGGATGCAGCCGCGCCGTTGCGCCACGCCTTCCACCACGCCCACCGCGTCGATGCCGGTGAGATCGAGCTTGTAGCGTTCCACCAGCCGCTGCGGGTAGAGCTCGAGCAACACGCCGGCCAGGTATTCAGCCACTTCCTCGTCGATCACGGCATTGCGGCCGATGGCATGGCTGGCCGCCAGCATGAAGCCATCGGACTCGTGCTGGATCTTCGGCCACATCAGTCCGGGCGTGTCGATGACGACCTGGCGCGGGCTGATGTCGAAGCGCTGCTGGTGCTTGGTGACCGCAGGCTCGTCGCCCACCTTGGCCACCTTGCGCTTCACCAGCGCATTCATGAAGGTGGATTTGCCCACGTTCGGGATGCCCATGATCAGCATGCGCAGCGGCTTGAAGGTGGTGTCACG
>CAIOZF010000125.1 GCA_903862645.1 uncultured Gammaproteobacteria bacterium | reverse complement strand
GCGGGGTGAGAAGGCCAGTTCGCGGGCCTCGGGCAGGCCGAGCGCATCGGCGGCTTGGGTCGTTTGTCCGCCGTCGGCAGGCCGCGCATAGCTGCCAAGAAGGTGGTCCCAGACGCTGAATATCGTGCAGAAATTGGCATCACCATAATGCCGATCGACTGCATGGTGGGCAGCGTGGTAGCGGGGCGTGACCAGCAGCCATGCCAGCCACCGTTCGATGTGGTCTGGAAAATCAATATTGCTGTGATGGAACTGCGCGCACAGACTCACCAGCGCTTCGAACAGAAACCAGGCGATTACGCTTGGGCCCCAGACCAGCACCCACAGCGCCTTCACCAGAGCGGACACCAATAGTTCGCCGGGATGAAAGCGCAGCGCGGTGGTGACATCCATGCCGGTGTCGGAGTGATGAGCTTTGTGCAATCGCCACAGCAGACTCACGCGATGATTTGCTCGGTGCCATAGATAGTCGAACAGGTCGAGCACAACAACGGACAGCACAAATTCTTGCCATCCGAATAGACCCAGCCAGCGCGATATACCCCAGCCCTCCTCCTCAACGTAGACCACCCACAACAGAAAAGGCACGTAGATCAGGACGCGAACCAGCACGGTATTCAGCACCGCAACACCCGCATGAAAGCCCAATCGCCGCCAGCGGGCGCCGCGCCACGGCCGTGCCGGCGCAAACGTTTCGACCAGCAGAAACAGGCACAGGCCGGCGACAAACACCAGCAGCCTGCCGGTGTCGAGGTTTAATTCCATGCTGCGCAGGTTGATGGATTCAGGCCTGCGTTCTGGCGGCTGATGCGAACAAATCGAAGTGACAGTGCATGCGCGTCGGAGTCGATATTTGACCGCGACCGCAAATCCGGTTGTAACCCTGTTTCCATTGCGACCCTCTCTTGAGATCGACAGACGACTAGGCTGCGCGCGCTTCTTTATAGATTGCGGCCAAGTCCGACATGCTGATGGTGCCGATTACGTTCTGCTCATCGTCAAGCAGTTCGTACAACACGCCCGTGCCGCGAATACTGAAAGCAATGATCACATCCTGATCCCCACCGCCCTCCCGATGGGGGTCCTTATTCGGTGGACTGGAGGTCATGCTGCCGACCGGACGAACCTCTTTGATCTCGCCATTAGGATGGTAAAGCCGATGTTCACCCTGCACGACGAAGGTGTTGTTGTGCGCAAGGTGGCGATGCAGGACTATTTTTTCGTTCGCCGCAAATTTGAACAGCACGTCGGCTATTCCATTCGTTTCATCGACATCCAAGATGTGGAAGTGCAGATGCTGGAAATCGCCCAGACGTCGCCAGTTGATGTTGCGGTCGTCGAATGCGTAGCTCGTCATGGATTGCCCCCAGCTTTACGGATTTAGCGTTTAAGCCATGGTGGTTGAGGGAGGGCCAATTGACAACCCTGGGGCAAAGCCCTTACAGGTACCGCGCCATGCTAACCGCATTCCTGCCCAAGGACCTGAGGCTGGAGCGACAGCGAGGCGCGGTCTCGATTGTGTTGATTCAAGAGCGTAGAACGGAGGTTTTTCTGGCTCAGACCAATATGCAAATATTTCTCAGAAGCGGATCAATCGGAGTTGAAAAGCAACAACTCGCGCGG
>CAIOZF010000124.1 GCA_903862645.1 uncultured Gammaproteobacteria bacterium | reverse complement strand
TCCGATGTCGACATTGCCGAGTTTCGAGCCTGCATAGCCGAGAGCGGTGGCAACCCGGATCTGGAGGAGGATCGCTTCACCGCTTCCGATACCAATGCCGATGGTTCGGTCAGCAAAGAGGAATTCTTCATGCATCTGGAGCAGCGCGCATACGATCAGTTCGGCCGCATTGACAGTAATGATGACGGCCAGCTGACCGCAGAGGAGCTGGCCGGCAACATGAAGGATCGCAACCTGCAGCGTCAGGCTTCACGTCTGTGCCTGCGCGAGGCAGGTGACCCTTTCCTCTGATCCGTCTGCCACGACTATTCAATGCCCTTAAGGCCGGACTTGTTCCGGCCTTTTTTGGTTCGAATCCTTCAGCTGCAGTGCTGATTTCCCCAATCGCATCAAGCAGAGACGTCGCTTCAATGCACCCCCTTTAGACAGGTCTATCGAGGCGGAATAACGCGCTGCGGGCTCGGACGCTCGATTCTCGGCGCATCCATTCTGGGCGCATCTACCCTGGGCGGCTCGACCCGCTGCAACCTTGGCGGGACGATTCGCGGAGGAATAACCCCTGGAGTTTGCACCATTGGGATGTCCGTCCTGGGAAGGTCTATCCTGGGAGCATCGACATTGGGTCGATTGAGCTGCGGCGGTTGCGCATCAGGACGCTGAGCTGGAATTTCAGGTCGGTTCTGCAGCACCCCTGGCCGCGCCTCTGGTGGAGACGGCAGTTGCTGTTGCTGCAGGCGCTGATTCTCAAAACGCTGACGCAAAGCATCGCGCTGGGCGGGGGGCAGCGTGCGGAATTGCCTTTGAATTTCCCGCAGGCGCTGCTGCTGAATCTGCGGCACATTGTTGAACTGCCTGAAGCGCTGATTGATGATCTCGCGCTGCTCCTGGGGTAACTGTTCAAAGCGCCGCTGCTGCTGTGCCTGCTGCCGCTCCTCCGGCGCCATTTGCTCCCAGCGGGCAACGCCTCGACGCAGGCGCTGCTGACGTTCCGGTGCAAAGCTGTCCCACTGCTCCTGTGCCAGATTGAGCAGACTCTGTTCCTCTGGCGCCAACGCAGTCCAGGGAATACTCTCCTGCGCAAAGGTGTGTGAGGCGCACAACAGAGAGAGCACGCCGAGCACCAACCTGACTGCGGGCCGGCCTGTCAAAAACCTGCCATGCCATCTAATTATCGTCATCAGATCCACCATCACTCTGGTCATCACCATCAATCTCGTTACCGCCAGTGCCGTCTTCTAAAATTTCATCGTCATCGTCATCGTCAGCATCCGCTGCCTGCTGCTCTGCCATCCTCATCAACTCTTCCAGATTCAGATATTCGATATCCTCAGGGGAGATCCATTCACCATCTTCGGTCTCCCATTGTCCGAGGAACTCCAGCAACTCCAACGGTGGTGTCTCTGCGTCCTGCGCAACAGCCCGTAATTCGGATGCCCCCGCTGCCATCCACAACATCACCAGAGTGGCTGCTCGTGCTGCACCGCATTTACAGACCATTTTCCGCCAGCCATTGGTAAAACTCGAGATTCGCATACAACTCAATATCATCTCCGGATGCCAGCACCAGGCCTTCTTCCAGCATGGCAACCGGCAAAACCTCGTCCGGCTCACGCAAACTGAATACCGCCAGCGTCGTCATCAATAGACAAACGGAGGCGAAGGCTCCTGCCGGGATCCCCAACCCGGTGCCGATCAGTCGCGCGCGCAGCCAAGTGAGAAGACCGACCACAGGCGATGGCCTCTGGGTCCGCAATTTGCGTCCAGCACGCTGCAGGGCTTGAGCCCGTATATCATCCAGCCGACCACGGACCTCGACCGGCAGATTCTCGACGCCTTCGCCACTGGCCAGCGTCAGCCCGGCATTGCGCACAAAGTCTTCTTGGCCAGAGGCACGAATCATGGCACTAGCACGCATGCTGTTGAGCCGCGCCTCGACGTGCGGCGGTAACCCCTCAGTACTGCTGTTTAGCAGAGCGGCTACACGCGCGGCAAAATGCTCGGCTGCGGCATCGTCAATCATTGCGTCCTTCGGCTTCTGCTCCATCACCAATGCTCGCCCAATTGCTCTCTCAGTGTATGTATGGCCCGTGAATAATGCGTCTTCACACTGCCCTCGGCACAGGACATCGCCAGTGCCGTCTCGCGCACATCCAGCCCTTCCCAGACGCGCAGCAAGAAGACTTGCTGCTGGCGCAAGGGCAGCGCCTGCAAGGCGCTCTGCAGTTTCGACATGCTGTTGCTCATCTGCACGCGCTGTTCAGGAGAGCGTTGCGCTTCGTCCACGACATTGTGCAGCGGATCTTCCGCGTCATCATCGCCCATACCCAGCCAGCCGCGAAAACGATTGCGCACCGAACTGCGACGGTGCCAGTCGTTAATGCGACTCTGCAAAATACTGTAGAACAGCGGTCCCCACTCCTCGGCGTTGCGACTGGCGTATTTTTCCACCAGCTTGAACATGGCGTCTTGCACCAAATCCAGCGCATCGTCTGAATTATTGGTGGCGATCTGCGCGATCCGGTACGCCCTGCCCTGCACGTCGGCCAGGAACTTGTCCAGGTTCTGCAAGGTATCCAGTTAGGTTTGCTCCGCAATGGATTGTGGTTTTGGAAACTTTTTTAACCGGTCATTCGAATTTTCAGCGCCGGTCGCTGCAGCCGGAATAGCCCTGTCATTTATAACGCATGAACAAGGGTTTGGTTTACAGGTTGATGCCAGCTTTTTCAAGCAGAGCATTTAATTATTAAAATTATTGCAATAATTATTTCTTTGAAATAATTTATTTCTACAAAACACTAACAGGAGATTATCCATGCTTCCTACACTACCACCAGAACTTAAACAGGCACAGCAGATTGCCGGCACTGCCCAAGTCTTTGCCATCATCGCACTGGTTGCAATAGGGGTCACCATTGCCGTCGACGGCGGTCTGCCGATCGGAGTGGCTCTCTTTGACACTGACATGAACTGGAGGCAGCAGATCAGTCGCATTAGCATGATCGTCATCACGCTTATTCCTGCTGTGTTGTTTTATGAGGCTGTCAATCGTCTTCGACTCGCCCTGCAGCACTATGGCAATGGGGAATTTTTCAGCTCTGATGCCTCCGCGCGGGTGGCGCAGGCAGGAGACCTGGCCATCGAAGCTATGGTGGCGGTAATCCTGATAGTCCCCAATCTGACACTCTGGATCATTGAGCGGGACGGTGGATTCGACATGCGTCTCGAATCCGAAACTGTCGGAATGCTGGCATTTGCCTGTTTCGTGGCGGCCGTGGGCCGGATTCTCACTGCCGCTACTCAGCTGAAGGCTGAGAATGATGCGTTCATATGAAAACGATCATCGTAAGGCTGGATGTGATGCTAGCTCTGCGCAAGATGCGCGCGAAGGACCTGGCCGAGCAAATCGGCATCACCGAAGCCAACCTGTCATTGCTGCGCACGGGCAAGGTCAAGGGTGTGCGCTTTGACACTCTGGCAAGCCTGTGCAGGGCCCTGAACTGCAAGCCCGGCGACCTTCTCGATCTAGGAGAGTCCATCGCTGACGTTGATTAGCCCTGAGCTCCGAGGATGACCGTGGCTCCAGCTGGGTAGAATGCGAGTGGATGGTGACTTGAAGATTCCCATTTTGGGGATTATTTTCCCACAATACCAACAGGTACAGCCTTCAAATACTCTCTTCAAATACGCACAACCCGTCGCCCAAAGGATTGAGGTACTCCCACGCCACGCTCATACAGGATCAATTTGGCATTGCTCTTCCTTGCCCTGTTAGCCACCACCTATATGCACGCGGCCGATAAGATCACCTTATCCGGCAGGCTGTCCCAAGCCATCTGTCCAGCAGCCTGCGGCATTTGCTGCGGCAGCTATCTCCTTCACGACACAAGCGGCATCATCAATCTCAACGTGGGAATAGCTTCGCCGACCTGACGGGTATCACAGACAGCAAGGTAATCAAACGCTTCAGTGGATCTTTCTGTCCGGCATCGGTCAATGCCAATTATCTGTGATTGAGGAGATCGACACTGCGGCTGTTGCAGAAACGGTCTACGATCAGAAGAAGGCCACGCTGGTGATTCCATCAGCCACGATCAGCGGCACAAGTGATCATTTCGCCCTGACGCTCAAACCACCCTTCAATATCGACAGCATCGCCACCATCGGCAAAGGCACGTTCGCCGACCAGTGCGCGACTGGTCTGAGCTACGTCAGCTATTTCGGTATCGCCGGTGGGTCCGGGCCACAATTCCAGACCTGTGAGATCACCTACTCGCAGCCGGCAGCGATGCGCCCAAGCGGTCAGGCCTGTGTGAGCGTTGCCGACGGCCCGGGAAGGGTGTGCCAGATATTGCCAAAATAACGTGATCAGGCAACAAGGCGATTCAAAAGGGTTGATCAGATTTCCTTTCTGATTCTCTCCAAGGCCTGACGCAGCTGTTCGCGGCTCTCCGGGGTTATTAGGCTTGGGATCGATCGGTGACAGCATGGGTGACAGACTCCAGATTGAGAATGCCTTCAGTGATGACAATGAAACGCTCGCTGTCAAATCGACTGTTCAGCTGCCAATAGCGCGTAAAGGTTGCGGTTTTCGTGGTAGTGCCGAGCGCCTCTTTGAATCGCCCGACAATGCCTTCAATATCCCAGCCACTGGCATACCCAGTAACAACGAGCGGGATTACCGACCAAAATTTACGCCAAGGCAAATATCGGCGCCCCAACTTCAGACGGCCACCAGATTCCCCAACAGTACACCGACGCCATAGGCCAGCAGCGCAGCGGCCCCACCGACCAGAGTGGTTTCCAGACCGGAGCGATACCAGCTCTGTTCAACATACTGCCCCTTCAGGGCGCCGACCACGAAGAACGCGAGGGTCGTGATGCCACAGCTAAACGCAAAGGCGTTGGCAATCAGATCCACCTGCCACCAGTTCAAAAGATAGGGAATCAGGGGGAGGATGCCGACCAGCATGAAGGCGCCAAACGTCACCAGCCCCGCCTTTCCCGCATTGATGCCCTGCAGGCTGAGGCCGTGTTCTTCCTGCAGCATGGTATCCACCCAACGCCGCTTGTCAGCCGTAATCACATTGACGACTTCTTCCAGCTGCTCACCGCTGAAGCCCTTGCGCGCGAAAATCTGACGAATCTCCTCACGCTCTCCCTCAGGATTGGCTTCGATCTCGGCGAGCTCACAGGAACGCTCACTCTCCAGCCGCTGATTCTCGGCGCGCGTCCCCAGATAATTGCTTATCGCCATGCTGAAGCCGTCGGCGAAGATATTCGCCAACCCCAGAATAATAATGATGGAGCTAGCCAGTCCCCCACCGGCGACACCCGAAACGACGGCGAGAGTCGTCACGGCGCCATCAATGGCACCGTACACGAAGTCTTTCAGGTAAACCTGTCCAGGGCCATTGGCCAGGCGCTGCGCAACTGCAGCCGGACTATGATCCAGCAGTACTCTATTCCGGGCTTTGCGCATCAACCGTACTCAGGGGACTCGACATGAACACATCGTGGAGCGTTTCCGGCACCGGATCAAGCGACACACTCGCACGGCGCAGGAAAAAAAACGAGAGTCGAACGCCGTGCGTCGGACTCTCGTTTTTCAAGACAATTGACCAACCAGCCAATCACTTGGACCGATAAAGTACCGTTGTCGTCGGTGCAGGCTTGCGTTGTGGCTGCGTAGACTGAGCCGAACGCCCCTGCCCCTGCCCCTGCCCCTGCCCCTGCCCCTGCCCCTGACCCTGACCCTGTCCCTGTCCCTGTCCCTGTCCCTGACTCTGACTCTGACTCTGGCGTGGCTGATCCGAACGTCCTGCGGAACGACCAGCATTCCCGGCATTGCCACGATCGCCGTAGGGACGCGGGTTCGCGCTGCGGGGTGCACCGCGACCATCAGCCTGACGGCCATCGGCGCTGCGTCCTTGAGTACCGCGACTGTCAGTAGTGCGCACAGGCGTCGTTTCACCATAGGTGCCACGATTTCCACCACCGGAACTACTGCGCGGTGCATCTTTGCGCTGAGAATCGCCGCGTGGGGCTCCGCTTCTTTGCGAGTCACCGCGTGGTGCACCACTGCGAGAGGGTCGATTCTGACCGTTGCTACTGCCTCGCGAAGGTGATGTCATCGGCTTGGCCGTGGCGAAATCCTCCGTCGACTTGAAGCCCTCCAGTTCAATGCGCTGGATTGGACGCTTGAGCAGGCGCTCAATGTCCTTGAGCATCTTGTTCTCTTCTCCACACACCAGTGATATGGCGTGGCCATTGGTGCCAGCACGGCCGGTACGGCCGATGCGGTGGACGTAATCTTCGGGAACATTCGGAAGATCGTAGTTCACAACCTGTGGCAGTTGATCGATGTCGATGCCGCGCGCGGCGATATCAGTGGCCACCAAAATCTGCAGCTTGCCTTCCTTGAAGCGCTCCAACACTTTGGTTCTATGGGCCTGACTCTTGTTGCCATGAATAGCCGCCGCGTGAATGCCATCATCTTCCAGCTGTTTGACCAGCTTGTTGGCACCGTGTTTGGTGCGGCTGAATACCAGCGCTTGGTACCAGTCCTGAGACTTGATCAGGTGCTTGAGTAATTCGGTTTTACGTCCCTTGTCGACGATATAGAGATTCTGTTCGACGAGCTCGGTAGCGGTATTCATCGGCGCAACACTGATTTGCACCGGATCATTCAACAACCCACGTGCAAGCCCCTGAATCTCCGAAGAGAAGGTCGCCGAGAACATCAGATTCTGACGCTGCTTTGGCAGCTTGCTCAGAATTTTCTTGATGTCGTTGATGAACCCCATGTCCAACATGCGGTCCGCTTCATCGAGAATCAGTGTATTGATTTGATCAAACTTGATGGCGTTTTGCTGAAACAGATCCAGCAGTCGACCCGGCGTTGCCACCAGAATCTCAACACCTCCGCGCAGCTTCAACATCTGCGGGCTGATCTTCACACCACCGAAAACAACCGTGGAGCGCAGGTTCAGATATTTACCATAGGTCTCGATGCTTTCATGCACCTGAGCGGCCAGTTCACGAGTGGGCGTCAGCACCAGAGCACGCGTCTGATTGGCGCCGGCACGCGGTCCTTCGGAAAGGCGCTGCAGCAGCGGCAGGGTGAAACCAGCGGTCTTGCCGGTGCCAGTCTGCGCGGAGGCCATGATGTCGTGACCCTTGAGAATCAGGGGGATAGCCTGTTCCTGGATCGGTGTTGGTTCGGTATATTCCTGTTCGAGAACAGCTTTCAGCAGGGCTGAACACAGCCCCAGATTTTCAAAACTCATTAATAACTTCCTGGATGTGCCATGCGGCACTTGTAGTAATACCCGACCGCAACAAAGCCACGCGAAGCGTCTTGCAGTTGGTCGAATAAATATAAAAAGGGCAAACGAAAACGCAGTATTCCGCTTGTCAGTGAAATGTTAGTTCTAGGATTTCACCACGTTGCAGGGTTGCCAATTATTGTGCGATACACACAGTGCGGCATGCAGTAATTGGCACTCTGAGGAGGGGTTAACGACAGCGCGAGGGCTGTGATGACCGAAACAATTAACGATGACGCCTTTGATCTCGATGATCAAAGCTCGGACGGCACTCTAACACAGTTGGTGATGCTTACCTAATCAATGATTTATTGTGGTTTTGATAATCACTTCGTAGGTCGCGCTGTGCCGTGGGGCTGGGTGGTCAGGACACGCCCGTGAATACATCCATGTAGGGCTCGATCGCGCCATCCATGGCGCTCAACGGT
>CAIOZF010000123.1 GCA_903862645.1 uncultured Gammaproteobacteria bacterium | reverse complement strand
TGTCTGAGCGCGCCTTTCAGCGCGAACGCGGCGGCCAGTTCACCAAGGGCAAGAGTGCAGACACCTTCGCACCGCTGGGCCCATGGCTGGTGACCCGCGACAGCATCACAGACGTGCAGAATCTCTCCATCTGGTCTGAGGTCAATGGTGAGATGCGTCAACAGGGCAACACAGCCGACATGGTGTTTGGAGTGGCAAAGATCGTCAGCCATCTCACCGAGTTCATGACCCTCTATCCGGGGGATGTGATCTACACCGGGACTCCTGCCGGGGTTGGTGATGGGATGGTGCCGCCGGTTTATCTGCAGCCTGGAGACGTGGTGCGGTTGGGTATCGAAGGGCTTGACGAGCAGCGTCAGACCATCGTTCCGTCGCCCTGATCTTTCGTTCCGACATTACAAAATGTCACAAAAACGACACAGGCGGTGGTTTTTAGCCGTCTGCGTTCTGTGCATACTTGCGCCGGTTTAAATTCGATAAAAAATGAATTGTCGGCGCAATATGCAGCTCACAACGTACACAACGCATGGAGTCTTACCAATGAGTTATCGCTTGATTCGCAATAGGTTGCGCGCGACAGTGCGCCCCATCACTCTGGCCGCTGCAGCGCTGCTGCTTGCCAGTGCAGCATCTGCACAAGAGCCCGCCGCCAGTGATTCTACCGTTACCTATCCCGCTGAATTTTTTGCCCAGTACGAACCCTTCTCCGTGAGTGACATGCTGTCACGCATCCCCGGTATCAACCTGGCGATGGGTGGCGGCAATCAGGGTGCCAGCGGCGGTGGCGGTGGCGGTCCAGGCAGCTCCGGTGGCGCCGATCGTCGCGGCTTGGGCGCCGGTGGTGATCAGATCCTGATCAATGGACGCCGCATTGCCGGCAAGGAAAATGAAGGTAATGCCCAACTGGCGCGTATTCCCGCGAGCCAGGTGCAATACATCGAAATCATTCGTGGTACCTCCGGTGATCTGGATATACGTGGTGGCGCCCAGGTCATCAATATCGTGCTGCTGGAAGCCGAAACCCGCTCAAGTATTGCGGCCGAAGCGAATCTCGATCGTTACCACGACGGTACACTGGACCCGGGTGGTTCGATCTCCCTGAACGGGCAACGTGGCGCTCTCAACTATCAGTTTAGTGCTGCCGCCGAGCCGCGCTACGAGTTCCGTGACGGCTTCGAGACGAGCATCCTGGCCAACGGCACGCCCAACGACATCGTGGTGCGCCAGGAATATCGCGACTCCAAGCCCGTCACACTGAGCACCAACCTCGGCTATGACCTGACCTTGAATGACCGCGTCAACTTCAATGCACTGATTGCCAATTCCGATGCCCCGATGACCGTGGATCGTTACATCACCGATCTGCGCGCCACACCGAATAAGTTGACCACGGAATATGACGACACTCCGGCTTCCAGTGACAACTGGGAGATTGGTGGTGACTATGAGCACACCTTCGTGAATGGCAGCCGCTTCAAGACGTTGTTCATCGTCAACGAAGCCAACAGCGAAAGCGCACGCGATGCCTTCGATGTGAACGGCGCCAGTTACAGCAAGTTCCTGTACCTGGCGACCCAGAGCGTCAACAAGGAGCGCATCGTTCGCAGTACCTACTCCTTCAGCCTGAACGACACGCAGGATCTGGAAATTGGTATCGAGCGCGCCCAGACCATTCTGGATTCACAGTTGCAACTGGGTCTGCCGCCTGTGCCGTTTGCACCGTCACCGCTGTTCGGTGGCCTGCGACCGGCCAGCAACACCGATGCTCTCGTGGAAGAAATCCGTTATGAGTCGTTCGTGGTGCACAACTGGCAGCTCAACGATCGCATGTCTCTGGAGAGCACTTTGCTGTTTGAGAACTCCAGCATCGAGCAGAGCGGAGATGTGCGCAACAAGCGCGACTTCGACTTCATCCGTCCGAAGGTCGACTACCGTTTTGATATTACTCCCGCGATCCAGTTCCGTGCTTCCATCGAGAAGGACGTCGCACAGCTTAGTTTTGCTGACTTCACCGCCAGCATTGCCGGTGGTGACGACGACCAGAACGCTTTGGCAGGTAATCCCCAACTGGCGCAGGAGCAGTCTCTGCGCTATGAGGCCAATCTGGAATATCGTCTGCCCAATGATGCCGGCGTGCTCAGCACCAAGGCGTTCTATCACGACCTTACCGACGTGATTGATAGGGTCGATGTGTCTACCCGCACCAGCATTCAGTCTGCCAGCGGCAACATCGGTGATGGTGAGCGTTACGGTGCCAGCGTGGACGCGAGTCTGCGCCTGGGATTCATCGGCGTTCCAGAGATGCTGTTGACCTCTGGGGTGCAGATTGAGGACTCCAGCGTGACCGATCCGTTCCTGGGCATCGATCGCAAACTGCGTCAGGGCGGCCGTGGCAATATGCGCCTGGGCTTCCGTCATGATTTGCCAGCGCTGAGCCTGAACTATGGCTTCAACTTCGCCCACCAGTTCGAGGGTGACAGAAAGGCCTACGACATCGACAAGATCGAAGACTACAACTCCGGTGACATGTTGATAGTGTTCGCTGAAACAATAGGTTACGCGGGTCTGACCTACCGCTTCGAAGCCATGAATGTCTTGGAAGGCGAGCGTTGTCGTGAGCGTTCACGTTACGTGCGTGGCTCGATTGCCACGGGCGTGCTGAATGAGATTGAAACGTCCTGCAGCAACACCGGCTTGAAGCTGGCGTTGAAGATCCGCGGTACGTTCTGATTTTTTCGTGAGCCGTACGTGGTTCACGATGTTTGGATTCGCGTGCCAGGTAAGCTCACATCCAGAGCGTCACAAACTCGGGGGCGTCCCTGACACGCGATGATTAGCCTGCAAAGGTTTATTTATAAGAGCAGATCAATCTGCCACAATTCGATGCCCGTCTCCGACAAGGATGGCGGGCATTTTTATTTTCAGTGCAATTGATTTTGACAGGATGCCTGTCAGCGGGAGCCCCCATGGCCGAAATCGGCAAATTCAACACCCTTCCTGTGACCAAACAGGTAGCCTTTGGCGTCTATGTGGACGGGGGTGAGCTTGGCGAAATCCTGCTACCGCGTCTGGACGTGCCGGCAGATTGCAAGGTAGGCGACGCGCTGGAGGTTTTCCTTTACCACGATTCCGAAGATCGCCCCATTGCGACGACCCGCAGGCCTCGCGCCCAGGTTGGCCAGTGCGTTTCCTTGAGTGTAGTGCAGGTCAACCATGCCGGGGCTTTCCTCGACTGGGGACTGCCCAAGGACTTGCTGGTGCCGTTCAGCGAGCAGCGGGTGCCGATGCGTGAGGAAAACTCCTATGTGGTCTATGTCTATATGGATAAGCCCAGCGGGCGCATCGCTGCCACCTCGCGCCTGGAGAACTGGTTGAACGAAGACGGCACCGGCTTCGAACCGATGCAGCCGGTCAATCTGCTGGTCTGTGGCCGGACGGATCTGGGCTACAAGGCAGTCGTCAATCAGACCCACCTCGGCCTGATCTTCAAGACCGAGATATTGCAGTCATTGCGCATCGGGCAGAAGCTCAAGGGTTTCATCCGACGGATTCGCGAAGATGGCCGCATCGACCTGTGCCTGCAACTGCAAGGGCAGGAGGTGCGCGATGATCTGGGGGAGAAGATTCTTGCGCATCTGCGTGCTAATGACGGAGTGTCATCGCTGTGCGACCATAGTACGCCGGAGGAGATTTACGCCGTTTACAAGGTCAGCAAGGGTAACTACAAGAAGGCTATCGGCACCCTGCTCAAGAAGAAACCCTCGCCCTCGACTTTGACCAGTGCTGCAACCAGTTCATGGAGTTCGGCTACGAAGTCTCGCCCTCGGAAATCCATGGCCTGTTGTCGGGCGTAGTCACTACCGGGCTGAAGATCCGCCCCGACAGCGTCGTCAACCTCGTGGTCAAACACGTTGATGTTGATTCGTGCTCCGAGCGCAATCGCCACACCATATTGCAGATGTATGAATTCATCGAACGCGAGATGTTCAACAGCGATTCGTGTTACACATTGTTCCTGCCCGATGACGAACTGGATTTGTCCCAGCGCGTGCGCTGCCTGGCAGTCTGGTGTCAGGGATTTCTGGTAGGCTTCGGCACGGCGAGCGGACAGAGAGCAATTGCTAATTTCAGCCCTGAAACCGAAGAGGCGCTCAAAGACATTGTCAATATCGCCAACCTCGCCGATGACTTCGGCACTGAGGATGACGAGAGCAACGAGAGCGCCTACGCCGAACTGGTGGAATATCTGAAGGTCGCCGTGCTGCTGATGAGCAGTGAGCTGCTGGCGAGCACGAAGAGGGACAGTTAGGATTAAACCGTGGGAACGTGCCTGCACGCGATCAATCTAGTGGAGAGCCAAAATTGCCAACGAACCAAGATCTACTTATTGTCAGCACGCTTGCCTCACCGCGCTTGCCCGCCCTCTGTTTCGTTCTGGCCTTCTTGCTGCCGACGACTTATGACGTGCAGGCCCAGGCCCCTGACATCGGGCAAGCCAGCATCCGCGAACTGCAACTCGACATGGAGACAGGCGCCCTGACTTCCGCGTCTCTGGTGGCCGCCTCCTTGGCGCGCATCGAGGCTTTTGACGATCAAGGTCCTGCCCTCAACGCGCTCATCTATCTCAATCCTCAGGCCCGCGAGCAGGCGCAAGCCCTTGATGATGAGCGCCGCATCACCGGCCCGCGCAGTCCCTTGCATGGCATCCCCGTGATTCTCAAGGACAACTACGCCACGGTGAATATGCCCACCAGCGGCGGCTCGCAAGTTCTGGAGGACTTCATTCCCGATGCCAATGCCACCCAGGTTCAGCGCCTGCTGGATGCCGGTGCCGTCATCCTCGGCAAGGCCAACCTGCATGAATTCGCCTACGGCATTACCTCCATCAGCTCTCTCGGTGGACAGACTCGCAACCCCTACGATCTGACGCGCATTCCGGGTGGTTCCAGTGGTGGTTCGGCTGCAGCTGTTGCCGCCGGGTTCGCGACGGTGGGCATGGGCTCTGACACCTGTGGCTCGATCCGCATCCCCGCCGCCTACAACAACCTCGTTGGCCTGCGTCCGACCAAGGGGCTGTCCAGCATTTATGGCGTGATGCCACTCTCCGCTACGCAGGACGTCGCCGGCCCGCTGGCGCGCAGCATTACTGATCTGGCTGTCGTGCTGGATATCGTAGAGGGCTACGACCCGCTGGACCCGGCCACCGCCGCCATGCAGGAGCGCGAGCCGCCGCGTTTCCTTGATCAGCTGGGCACAGCCAGCCTGCAGAGCGTCCGCATCGGCCGCCTGCTGGATTACTACGATACCGCTGAGCCGCCCGTGCAGGTGCTACTGAATGAGGCGTTGGCGCAAATGACGGCGCATGGAGCAGTGGTGGTGGACGTTACCATTCCCAACCTGCGCGATTTGATCTCCCGCTCCGGTTTAATCGGGCAGGAGTTCGAAGCCGACTTGAATGCATGGCTCGCCGAGTTTGGAAGCACTGACTACACGAATCTTGAGGCGATTGTCGCCACCGGACTGCACCATGAAGCGGTGGACGGAGTGCTAAGGCGCAGCGCGGCGGGGACCCAGGACCCCATGCTCTACGCGGCAGCGCTGACAGCTCGCGAAGAACTTCGCGCTGCCATCGACGCGGAAATGCTGGCGCAGAATCTGGAACTGCTCGCCTACCCGCCGATTGGAGCATTGCCAGTGGTGATCGGCGCAGCCCAACCCGGAAACAACTGCAGCCTCAGCGCCCATTCTGGGTTGCCGGCACTGTCGTTGCCGATGGGCTTCTCATCCGAGGGGCTGCCCATGGGCATCGAGTTGCTCAGTGGCGCCTTCACCGATGCGCGCCTGCTGGCGCTGGGTTATGAATTCGAACAACTGACACAGCACCGCCGAACGCCACCCAGCACACCCTCGTTGCTGCGGATCGACAGATAATGGAGCCAAGCACCATGACGGACAAGAACAAACAGAGCTGGGACAATGCCATCGTCGGCAAGCCCGGAACGGGAATGGTCGGTTCACACAGCTTCGGTGGCGCTGGCAGTTTCTTCCGCATGCCGTACTCGCGTGACCTCACCGGTGCGGATGTCGTCGTGAGCGGTGTGCCGTTGGACATCGCCACGACTAATCGCTCGGGTGCCCGGTTGGGGCCGCGCGCTATCCGCAATGCGTCGTTGTCACTGGCCTGGGAGCGACCCTGGCCCTGGCCCAAAGACCCCATGATGGAGCTGTCCGTGATCGACTACGGCGACTGCGAGAATCACAGTGGTGGCGGGCTGCTGGGCGTGGCGCATATCGAGCAGCATGTCGCCCGCATTCTCGATGCTGGCGCGGTCTCGCTGCTGTTGGGGGGGGATCACTTTATTTCCTACCCCAGCCTCTGCGCCCACGCTAAAGTGCACGGCCCACTGAGCCTGATCCACTTTGACGCCCACACCGACACCTGGCCCTCCTCGGGCGAAGGCATCAACCACGGCACCATGTTCTACAAGGCAGCCAAAGAGGGCATTGTATTGCCCGAACAGTCGATTCAGATCGGCATTCGTACTACCAACGATGATACGCTCGGCTACAAGATACTTTCCTCCTCCGACGTCCATCGCCAGGGCTGCGATGCGATGATTGCGCAGATCCGTGAGCGAGTCGGGCAGAACCCTGTCTACCTGACCTTCGACATCGACTGTCTCGACCCGGCCTTCGCGCCCGGCACGGGCACGCCGGTGCCGGGCGGTCTGTCTTCGTATCAGGCGCTGGAGATTATTCGCGGACTCATCGGCATCAATCTGGTGGGCATGGATGTGGTTGAAGTGGCACCTGCCTATGATCACGCTGAAATTACAGCGCTGGCAGCCGCACAGATCGCCATAGAACTATTGTGCTTGTATGCCAGCAGCAGACGCCAGACGGCCTGAAAAACACTGTGGGAGCTAGCCTGCCCGCGATATCCGAGCCACGAAAAGTCGTCGCGGGCAGGCCCGCTCCCGCACGATGCAAATGGAAGGAAAACTACGTGATCGATAATATAGCCCCGAAGAAACCCTGGACCCCTGCCGATGCAGAGGAACTCTATGCCATGAAGAGCTGGAACGCTGGCTTCTTCGGAGTCAACGACAAAGGCCACGCGGCGGTCAGGCCGATCCCGGGCAGCGATCTGGAGATTGACATCACCGAGGTTGTCGAAGCAGCCATCAAAGAAGGCTGCACGTTTCCCTTGATCGTGCGCTTTCAGGACATCATCAGCGCGCGGGTACGCCGCCTTAATCAGACCTTCCGCGAGACTATTGCTGAGGCAGGTTACGCCGGCGAATACCGCACGATCTATCCGATCAAGGTGAACCAGCTGCACGAGGTAGTCGCCGAGGTGATGGATGCGGGCAAGGAGTTCAAGCTCGGGCTGGAATGCGGTTCGCGTGCGGAGCTGATGGCGACGCTGGCGCTGATCGGCGATGACATTCTGATGCTGTGCAACGGTGTCAAGGATCACTCCATGTTGACGCTGATGCTCAATGCGCAGCAGCTCGGACAGCAGGTGCTGCCGGTGATCGAGAAATTCTCTGAGTTCGAGCAACTGATGGTACTAGCCGATCAGCGTGAACAGCCGCGCGACACGCCGGTGGAAAGCCCACGCAAGGCGCCGCGCATGGGCGTGCGGCTGAAGCTCTCCTCGCGTGGTTCGGGCCGCTGGTTCGAGTCCGGTGGCTCCGGCTCCAAGTTTGGCCTCACGGTGCCCGAGCTGGTGCAGCTGGTGCATGAGCTGGAGAAACGCAGCAGCCCCGACAGCCTGGAGCTGCTGCACTTCCACCTCGGCAGCCAGATCGCCGACACTCAGGCGCTCCGCTCGGCCGTGCGCGAGATCGCACAGTTTTACGCTGATCTGCATCTGCGCGGTGTGAAGGTGCAGTACCTTGATGTGGGCGGTGGCCTCGGTGTGAACTATGGCGGCAACTACAGCGGTGCTCACGGCCCAGGTGGCAGTGGTAGCCATGGCGGCGAGTACGAAGAGATGGAATCCACGATCAACTACGGCCTGAGGGAATACGCAAACGTTATCGTTTATACCGTGAAGGAAATCTGCGAACAGCGCGGCGTGCCGATGCCGACGTTGCTCTCCGAGAGTGGCCGTGCGATCACCGCGCATCACTCCATTCTGGTGGTGCCGGTTATTGGCGTGCATCAGCCCGACAACCCTCCGAAATGTGCCGCACCCGCCGACCCCGCGCCGGTCGTTCTGCGCATGGAGGCAGCGCTGAAGGAGGCCAAGGCGGTGCGTTCGCGTGGCCTGCTGATGGAGGTAATTCACGACGCCCAGGATGCGCGTATGGAGGCAGGGCAACTGTCGCGATTGGGCTACCTCGACATGGAGTCACTGGCCTATGTGGAGAGCCAGTACTGGAATATCTGTCGCAAGGTGTTGCGTAAATTCACTGCGCTGCATCTGAATCCGGCGCCGGCCGAACAGATCGAGCTGGAGACCCAGCTCACCGACCTGTATCTGTGTGACTTCTCCGTGTTTCAATCGATTCTCGACCACTGGGCCATCGGTCAGGTGTTTCCGGTGATGCCACTGGACCGTCTGGACGAGGAGCCCACTCGACGTGGGCAGGTCGTGGACCTTACCTGTGATTCGGATGGCAAGATCGACCAGTACGTCTCCTCCCATGCCAACAAGAGCTGGCTGCCGCTGCATGAATATCAGCACGACAAACCCTATTACCTAGGAGTGTTTCTGGTGGGAGCGTATCAGGAGATTCTAGGCGACGCCCACAACCTGCTGGGCCCCGTCGGCGAGGCGCACATCTACGCCAGCGCCGACGAGCCGGGCAACTTCTGGATCGAGGAGACCATCAAGGCGATCAGCATCAAGGACATGCTTTCGCAGGTGCAGTACGTGCCAAGCGACCTGGACCGACGCATGACCGAACTGATCCGCCGCAAGATCGAGACTGGAGTGGTCAAACCGGCGGAGGGCATGCGCATTCTCAACAACTACACGAAGCGTCTGGAAGACTCGACTTACTGCGATACCGATAAAATTTAAGCGAGTAGATTCATCTTTTTCATCCTTTCCCGCCCTCGCGCGGTCAACAGACCGACAGCCTCCATGTTCAGCGCAAGCTGACGGAAACGCTGGCGGTTCTGTTCGGGATGCTGCAGCCGATAGCGCCGCAGATGTCGCCGCAACTCTGCCGGATCCCAGCCTTTCGCCACACCGATGCGATCATAAAGGTGCAGAGAATTGGCGAGCTTCAGGACGTTGTCGAGGACGAAACTACTGCGTTCTTCCAGAGCAGCTGCATCCAGCGCAGCCAGATGTTCGCGCAGGAACTCGACTCCGAAGCGAACGTGTCGGGCCTCGTCGCGCAGAATGTAATCCACGGCAAAACGCAATTCTGGAACGCTAGCCCTTTGGCGAAGCTCCTGAAAGCGGGCCATCGCGAGGCTTTCGATGAGAATCTGGCAGGCAATGAACTTCATATCCCAGCGCCGCTCGGCAATGCTTGTCTGAATGAGGCTCAGCAAGGCGGCGCTGGGGCCTGAAATATCGCCGCCGAGTCTGGTCAGGTAGCGGGAAAAAAATTCTACATGTCTCGCCTCATCCACCACCTGGGTGCTGGCAAAAAGTTTCGCCTCTACCGTCGGCAGGCACGACACCAACTGCGAGGCAATCAGCATGGCAGCCTGTTCGCCGTGCAATATCTCGGTCATCTCAAGACGGTGCTGCCACCAGCTCAGGCGGCGCCGTTCTGCCTCCGGAAGTTTGTCGTAGTCCGGGAATCCGCGTAGTGGATTTGCCTCCTCACTACAGGGAAAAGCATCCAGAGAATCATCGGTCTGCCAGTGGACGTCCGTGTTGGCGTTCCACTGATTCGCTTTCGCCAGTTCATAGAGCCGGTGGATCGGCGCTCTGTCGTGTGCATGGCCCTGTGAATAGTCCTGTGAATAGTCCTGAGAATAGTCCCACGGAATAACGCCGTGAATTTCGGTGCGAAAGGTCGAACTGTTGGGGATGAGCATAGCGATCCTCCTTGATTGGGTTATGTGTCAAGCATAGGCCGGATTTTGCATTTGCGCCTGTCAGGAAGCGAATTGACGATTTTCAGTTCTCTGCCTATAGTCGATTCAGATGTGGTCAGTTCGAGGAAGAAACCCATGGATCGGGATCTGCTATCTCTGTTTGACAGTCGGCTGCAGTCACAGCCCGACAAGCCCCTGTACTCATTTCTGGACCGCGACGGCGCGGTGACGCAAAGCCTGACCGTTGCAGCCCTTTTTGCCAGAGCGGGCGAACTCGCTGCTTTGTTGCAGGGTCACGGCCTGCGCGGGCGGCCGGCGGTGTTGCTCTATCCCCATGGCAGTGACTTCATTGTGGCGTTCTTCGCCTGCTTGTTGGCAGGCGCCTACCCGATACCCGTCGCGCGACCGCGAGCAAGGGACTGGCGCACACTGGAGGGCATTGTGCGCGCCAGTGGGGCCGTCGCCCTGCTGAGTCTGAGTGCGACCTTGCGACATCTGCCGCTGGAATTATCTGGCAAAAATTCCCTGCTCCTTGTCGATACGGGGAAGGTTTGTGAATCTAAAGTGGAACGAAGAGTTTGTTGGCAATGGACGCGACCTTGCGCAGACGACATCGCCTTCATTCAGTACACCTCGGGGTCCACCGCCGCGCCAAAGGGTGTGGCGATAACTCACGCCAACATCCTTCACAATTGCGAACTGATTCGTCAGGCCTTTGGCTGCACGACAACGGATATTGGCGTGAGCTGGCTGCCATTCCATCACGACATGGGGCTGATCGGCCACATCATCACGCCCCTGTACTGCGGCATTCACAATTATTTTCTTGCCCCTGCGGATTTCGCCGCACGGCCACTGCGCTGGCTGCAGGCGATCTCGCGCTATGCCGGCACCATCAGCGGGGCGCCGGACTTCGGGTATGAGCTTTGCCATCCCAGAGTCACGGACGAAGAGCTGGAACCATTGCATCTGCGCAGCTGGCGCCTCGCTTACTGCGGAGCGCAAAAAGTCTCGGCACACACGCTGCGGCGATTCTCGCAGCGATTTGTCCGCGCAGGATTCGATACGGGAGCGTTGCACCCGTGTTATGGGATGGCCGAGGCGACGCTCTATGTCTGCAGTCGTCATGGTCTGCGCACGCATAGGCATCAGCGCAGCGGGCGCGAGGACGTCAGCATTGGTCGATTGCAGGAGCAGGTCGACATTCGCATCATTGACCAGGATTCCGGAGAGGAAATGGCCGACGAGGAGATGGGAGAGATTGTGGTGCGCTCGCCTTCCGTGGCCAGGGGATATTACAACCACATCGGGCTTGACGAAGTGTTTGGAACTGAACAGGAAGTAGTGCTGCGTACCGGTGATCTGGGCTATGTCCATCAGGGAGAATTGTACTTCACGGGGCGCAGCAAGAATCTGATCAAGCGACGAGGCCGCAGTTTTCATGCAGAAGACATCGAAGCCGAGGCGACTCTGTGCATGTCTGGCAAGGGCGTGCTGCGCTGCGCTGCGTTCGAACTGTATCCGGATGCCGACGACTCGTTGACCATTCTGCTGGAGCCAGCCAGTGATGCCGCTATCGCTGATATAGAACTTACCATTCCAATGCTGCGATCGCACTTGTGCGAGTCCCCAGGCATTCTTGCCGCGCATATTCGCTTAGTGCCGCGACACAGCCTGCCACTGACCAGCAGCGGCAAGCTGCAACGCATGCAGTGTCGGGAGCGATTTCTGTCAGGACAATATGGAAGTGAAACCCCAATGGAGCATGGCTATGGAAGAGAACCTGAAGAGAGCAGTGTCGGAGCAGATGCTGTTGTCGTTGCGTGAAGGATGCGAGCGTCGGGGTGTGGCAGTCGTTGTTGCCCCCGACATGGCGCTGGCGGAGCTGGGGCTTGATTCGCTGCACATGGTGGAGATGGTCTTCGAGCTGGAATCCTATTATGAGGTGCAGGCCGATGAAGAGTTGCTGGTGCAACTGCAAAGTGTCGCCGACGTCATTGACATGTTTGTGGTGGCTGTCGGTTCAGTTGCCGCGCCAGTGGAGACGGTATGACTGTTCCCAACCACATCAGCAATCAGTTGCGGAAAGCCCGGCGAGCGCAATGCGAGGGTCACTATGCGCTCGCGGTCACGCTGACCTGCGGCGCGCTGGAATCAATGCTGTGCAGGCGCGAGTCGAGCATTATTCGACTGCTGCTGCGGACATGTCCGTGGCCGTCCGGGTCGACCCGTCTGCTGCACACCGAAACCGGGGCACGCATTGAACTGTGCCAGCAGGTCTATGCTGAATCGGAGAGCCGGCGACACCTCGACTACGCAGACAAACTGCTGAGCGCGCTCCCCGCACGAACTTTCGTAGAAACGCTCTCCATGCTCCTGCACAGGCTGGCCGGGCAGTGTGTCGTCAGCCCAATGGCCTTGTCGCGACGTCGCTGGTTACTGCATTGCCTGCATCGTCTGCGGGCACCACTGCTGTCTCACCTGTTGCCCGCTGCCGCACATCGCGAGGCGCTTGCATCTGGCCTGGGTGCGCTGCTGCATGAGCCGCATGCAGCCGTGCTGCGAATCCTGAGCCAGCACGAGTTCTACTTTCATTACAACTATGCCAAGCGCATTGAACACCGCCCAGAGGCTGTCGCGAAGGGCTTGCGCAGAGCGTTTCTATGGCCCGAGCAGGACGTCTATTCGGCACTGGTCCATAGATGTCCGGGTTCGCGCGTGCTGGTGACAATTCATATGGGTGACTTCGTCGGCGCCTTTCGCTGTATCGCTGATGAGGTCACCACTGGTCGGACCGTAATGTCCCTGCGCCGGGAACGACATGATGCAGTGCCGCATGTGCTGAACCCAGGACTGCGAGTGCAGGTGTTGCGGCATGGCGTGGACGCCCCAGCCATTGCGGTGGCGGGTTTGCGCACGGGTTGCCAGAGTGTGGGACTACTCTTCGACTTGTGCGAAGACTTCGGGGCGACCACCGAAGTGCTGTTTTTTGGCCACAAGGCTCAGCTGGTCAAAGGGCCGGCGCTGCTGGCAATCGCGGGCAGAACACCGATCATTCCTTTTGTCACATGGGAGTGTGAGGGCGTTGACCGCATTGAAATGGAAGACATGATTGATACTCACCCGCTGCCGGGAGAGTCTCTGGCAATGGCGGTTAACCGGGTCACTCAGAAGTTGGCACTGCTGGCGGAAAAATGGATCAGACGAGCACCGGAGCAATGGCAGTACCTCCCGTCGCTGCTCGGCTACTTCAGCGCTGCGGCGGCATGCGCAGGGAGCACACGGCAATGAGTCAGACCTTGTTCAGAAAGGAGGCTCTGCTGGCGACTAACGGTTCGCGATACGGCGCTGCCGTGTTCTATCAACCTCCGGGGCTGCGGGTGTTCTGTGTGGGTCTGCTGCTGACATTCCTGGGCTTTCTTCTCTTTGCCGGTCTTGCTGGTTTCAGTCGCACGGAATCCGCGCGCGGCCATCTCAACCCCGTGGCGGGTGCAGTTGAGGTTTACGCCGGGCGCACCGGAGTGCTGCAGCGCGTGGAGGTTGTTGAAGGTCAACGCGTAGGGGCCGGGCAGGTGCTGGCAATCGTGATGGTTCCGCAGATGGACCAGTATGGTCATGGCTCCATTCACTTTCAGTTGCAGCAGATCGACCGGCAGTCGCAGCATCTGGAAGAGCAGATGGTTCTCACGAAAGAGCGGGCGACGCTGGACGACCAGCAACGACAGCAGCAGGTATTGGCACTGCAATCCGAATTACAGTTGTTGCGGGAGCAGCAGTCTGGCGTAGACAGTCGCCTGTCGCTCAGTGAACAGGAATACGAGCGCAGTGCCAGGTTGCACGCGCAAGGCGTGCTCTCCGACTCCCTTCGCGATCAACAGCTAGACAGGCTATACAGTGCGAAGCAGTTGAGTCGAAATAATCTGCTGTTGATCGAGGGGCGCGAGCAAGCGCTGACGGATGCGCGTCACGCGCTGGTCATGCGGCCGTTGACCTTACAACAGGAGCTGCTGGCAATGGCACAGACGAGCTCCCAGCTGCTGGCGCGCCGCAAGGATCTGGAGATGCAGGGCGTCTTTGCGGTTACGGCGCCGACTGCTGGTGTCGTCAGCAACCTGCTGGTGCCGCAGGGTTCTGCGTTAGAGCTGCGGCAGCCATTGCTCACGCTGCTGCCGGAGGACAGTGCGCTGGAGGCATGGCTGTATCTGCCGTCGCGTGCACTCGGAGAGGTGACACTGCAGCAAGAGATTATGCTGGCCTACGATGCGTACCCTGTGCGCACCTATGGAACCTTTCCGGCGACCGTGACGTTCATCGCCGACACAGCAATGGATCCACGCGAAATTGACCTGCCTGCGGAGCTGCGCGAGCCGGTGTATCTGATTCGTGCGAGTCTGCCTGTATTTGAGGCTGCCGGGTCGTCAATGGAGCGCCTGCGTCCTGGTATGCAATTCAGCGCGCAGATCGTGACGGCGAGACAAACCATCCTGCAGCGCATCTTCGCCCCGCTGCGAAGTCTGGGCAGAAAATTGTGATCGCCGCGTTGTTTGGTGGCCGTCACAAACTGCCCGAGGTGCTGCAATCGGAGCGCACAGAATGTGCTCTGGCGTGTCTGGCGATGGTGGCGTCGTACTATGGCGGGCGCGTTGATCTGAACACTCTGCGTCGCGACTACCCGGTGTCCGCGCGCGGGGCACGGCTTAGCGATATTCTCTCAATCGCCAATGCACTTGGTCTGCAGACTCGACCACTGCGTCTGGAATGTGAAGAGCTTGGGCAGCTGCAGCTGCCGGCTATCCTGCACTGGGACATGACCCATTTCGTGGTCCTGCGCAGCGTATCGCGCAAAGGCATCGTGATTCACGATCCTGCGGTTGGGCGGCGGGAGTATTCGTTGCGTGAGGTGGGACGGCACTTTACAGGCATCGCCATTGAATGTGTTCCGGGCAAGGAGTTGAAGCAGGACAAGCAGGAACTGCGTTCGCGCCTGGTCGATTTGTTTACGCGTTACCCGGGGTTCAATGCGGCAGTCGCGCAGCTGTTCGTGCTCTCGCTGTTTCTGCAACTTTCGTCGATTGGCGCAGCGTTTTATTTGCAACTGGTGATCGACGAGGGTGTATCTAAACTGGATGCAGATTTCCTTGCCATGCTCGCCATCGGTTTCTTCATGCTGGCGCTGACCAATGTGGGGATGATTGCCGCACGTGCGAGTGTGCAGTTATATTTTTCGAATCAGCTGGGCTTTCAGATGGCCGGCAATGTCTTCAATCATCTGATGACTCTACCCACGGAATTCTTCAGCAAGCGCCATGTCGGTGATCTGGTGTCACGGTTCGGGTCAATTCGGGAGATCAGGAACATTCTCACAGAAGACATGATTACGGTCGTGCTGGATGGCACATTTGCACTGCTTACGCTTGTTGTCATGTTCTATTTCAGTGCGCTGCTGGCCGGTGTGGTGCTCACCTTTGTGCTGATCATCGCGACGTTGCGGCTAGCGATGATTCCCACAGTCAAATCGCTAAGCGAGCAGCGCATCGTGGCGGACGCCAGATCCAGCAGCAGCCTGATGGAGAACATGCGTGCCATCGAGATGATCAAATTCTATTGTCGTGAACTGCCGCGCATTCTCCTGTGGCGCAACCAATATGCAGAGCAGGTCAATGCCAATGTGCAGTTGACTCGGGTGATGATTCGCATTGACGCGGCCCACGGCCTGCTGAGTGGTCTGGAAAACGTGCTGGTGGTGTATCTGGCGGCTATGTCGGTGCTGGAGGGGGCGTTGTCTCTGGGTTTTCTTACTGCTTTCGTCGCGCTGAAGAGTAACTTTTCCTCCTCCATTCGCTCCTTCATCGAGAAGCTGGTGCAGATCAGGCTGCTGCGTCTGCAATTGGAGCGAGTATCGGATATCACCTGCACGCCGAGGGAATTCGATAATCTCTACTTGCCAAAGCTGCGGGTGCCGGTAGCGGGGCGATTGCAGCTGAAGAACGTCCAGTACAGTTATCCGGGTTGCGGAATTCCTGTGCTCAACGACATAAGTCTCGACATTGCGCCTGGCGAGATTGTTGCCATCACGGGTCCGTCGGGCACCGGTAAATCGACGCTGATCAAGATCATGGCGGGGCTGCTCGGACCCTCTGCGGGCAGCGTGTGTGTCGATGGTGTCGATATTCAATCATTCGGTCTGCGTCAGTTTCGTGCGCTCTGTGCAGGAGTGCTGCAGAGCGATCAGCTCCTCTCCGGCACGCTGATGGATAACATCACGCTTTTTGCTGAAGACGTCGATCATGAGCGTTTGCAGCGAGTCTGCCGGATGGCGCAGATCGAGGAGTTCATCGGCACGTTGCCAATGGGCTACAACAGTTTGATTGGTGACATGGGGTCGATCATGTCGGCCGGACAGGGGCAGCGGGTGTTGCTGGCGCGTTCCTTCTACATGTTGCCGAGGATACTGTTTCTGGATGAGGCCACGGCTAACCTCGATCCGACGGTAGAGGCGGCTGTTCTGAAGGAGATTCAGGCACTGCATATTACGACTGTGATGGTGACCCACCGAGTCGCCCCATTGGCTATAGCGGACCGGGTATTGTGTTGCAGTGAGAGAGATGTCACTGAAGCGGCAACTAAAAAATAGGGGCATTTATTGATAGAGAGATATAGCCTTCGCGGGGCTGCATCTTGAAAAGTTTGAAAACCACAGGAGTCTTGCAGTGAGCACAACCCTATCCTGCAACGACTGGAGAGGCGCGCCGTCGTGATGGTGAAGACCTGCCGTTGCCCGAGAAAAGTTAAAGCCAGCGTTCCCGCTGGCTCAGTCCTGCGCCTCTTCGACAATTGTCGAGATCGTGTCCTGATCGTGTACCTGCTTCAGCGCGCCGGTGAAAATATTGTAGTGCCAGCCCTTCAGGCTCAGCGTCCCGGCTTCTACACGGCTGCGAATCCATGGGTAGGTCATCAGGTTGCGCAGTGAGTAGCCGACGGCGGCCTGTTCACAGCGATTGAAGGTTGCGTGGTCATTCGGGTCCAGTGTCTCCGGGTCAGCCAGGCTGGCCACCGGGGCGACGATCGACATCCAGCGGGCGATAAAGGTGTCCTGGGGCAGGCGCTTGGATTCCATGACCAGCGAGCGGATGCCGCCGCAGCGTGAATGGCCGAGGACGATGATCTCAGGCACTTCCAGCACGGTAATCGCGAACTCCAGTGCGGCACTGGTGCCGTGGTAGGAGCCTTCGATCTCGTAAGGTGGCACCAGGTTGGCGACGTTGCGGACCACGAACAATTCGCCAGGCGCCGTATCGAAAATCAAAGCGGGTTCCATGCGCGCGTCGCAGCAGGTGATCAGGACATGATTGGGGCGCTGCTGCTCCGCCAGTTGCCGCAATTTTTCTCTATTCTCGGCAAAGTAGCCGTTCTTGAAGCGCTGATAACCAGCGAGAAGTTTATCGCTCATGATCTATACCAAATGCTGTGTGCTGTTCCCACAAAGTTATCACTATTCCGGGAGGATCCGGATGATGCCGTCACCCTCGGTGGCGACGTAAATGTAGCCGTCCGGGCCCTGCTTGATGTTGCGGACACGACCGATGCCGGGGAATACGGTTTCGTTGGCCACCACGTTGTTACCGTCCAGCACCAGATGCACCATGTAGCGGAATTTCAGTGAGCCCACCAGCAGGTGGCCCTTGAGTTCCGGTCCATAGTTGTCGCTGGTGATGAAGGCGATGCCGGAAGGGGCGATTGACGGGTCCCAATAGAAAATGGGCTGCTCGATGCCTGCGCGGCTGGTCGCCACCGCCAGGGGTTCGCCGTTGTCGTTGAGGCCATAACCGATGATCGGCCAGCCGTAGTTCTTGCCTGGCTGAATGATATTGATCTCGTCGCCGCCCATCGGCCCGTGCTCGTGTTCCCAGATCTGTCCGGTGGTCGGATGCACAGCCAATCCCTGGGGGTTACGGTGTCCGTTAGAGTACACAGCAGTCTTGGCGCCGGGGGTGTTGACGAAGGGGTTGTCGGCCGGGATGCGGCCATCGTCGTGCAGTCGGTAGATCTTGCCGCCGTCGCGGTCGAGTTGCTGGGCGTTCTCGAAGTGAGCGCCACGCTCACCGATGGAGAAGAACAGGTAGCCATCGTTATCGAAAGCGATACGGCTGCCGTAGTGTGCGCCGCCGTCAGTGTTACCTTCGCCTTTGTATAACACCTGCTGCTCGACCAGGCTGTCGCCCTGCAGTTTGGCGCGCATGATAGCCGTGTGGCTGCCGGTGCCGCCACCTTCCATGCTGGAGTAGGTGATGTAGATCCAGCCGTTGTTGGCGTAATCCGGGTGCAGCGCGATGTCCAGCAGCCCGCCCTGGCCGTTTACATGCACCTCCGGCACGCCGCCCAGTGGCGCGCTCAGTGTGCCTTCATGGACACGGTACAGTTGGCCACCTCTATTGGTGACGAGCATGTCGCCGTCAGGCAGCCAGGTCATCCCCCAAGGGACGTCGATGCCTTCTACGACTTTCTCGGTGCGGAAGCCGGGCTGATTCTGGGCGCTGACGGTGGTCAGAGGAAGGACGACGACCAGCAGGACCGCCACCAGGCAGCTCGTCAGTTTTCTCATGATCAACTCCTGGGTCTTGATTATTTGTGTCGTGCTCGTTGTCTCAGGATAGGCATTGTATCCAAGTCCGCCTGAGGAGGCAGCAACAAACTTGTGTGCGCATGTGCTAGGTGGGAGCTATCTTTCCCTAGCAGGGAGTAAGCAGCGACTGCCCCGCGAAGTACGCCGCCAGGTTGTCCAGCGTCAACTGCCCCATGGCGCGGCGGGTCTCCACGGTGGCGCTGCCGATGTGCGGGAACAGCACCACGTTGGGCATGCTCAGCAGAGCCTCGGGCACGCGTGGCTCGCTGGTGTAGACATCGAGTCCGGCCCCGGCAATGACGCCCTGCTGCAGTGCCGCAACCAGATCCATCTCGTCCACGCTGCTGCCACGGCCGACATTGATGAAGATGCCCTGCGGACCCAGTTCGCGAAATACCGCCAGGTTGAGCATCCTGCTGGTGGCGGTGCCGCCCGGAAGCATGCACAGCAGTACGTCGCTGGCCCGCGCCAGTGCGTTGAGGGATGGGTAGTAGCGCCACGGCAGGTCTTTCGGCTGGCGGTTGTGGTACGCGATCTGCATCTTGAAGGCGGTGGCGCGGTTGGCGATCTCCTTGCCGATCGCACCCAGCCCGATAATGCCCAGCGTCTTGCCTGCAAGACTGCTGGAGAACGGGAATGGTGCCTGCAGCCACTTGCCATCACGCACATAGCGGTCGGCGTTGATGAGGTTGCGCGAAGTTGCCAGCACCAGCGCCATGGCCAGATCCGCCACGGCATCGTTGAGCACGCGGGGTGTGTTGGTGACGTGAATGCCGCGTGCACCGGTGATATTGAAGTCGATACCATCGGTGCCGACGCCGAAGCAGCTGATCAGCTTCAGGCGCGGTAGCTGATAGATCAGCGTATTGGTCGCCCACGAGGCGGTGGCCACGGCTTCGCAGACCGGTGCGAGGCGTTCGATCAGCGCCTGTTGCTCCTGCGGGCTGTCGAGTAGCCAGAGTTTGTGGGTGTCGTACTGCGCATCCAGCTTCGCCACCGTCTCCGGATGGAAGCTGTTGGCGATCAGCAGAGGCGGGCGCTGCGGGTTCAGTTGTGGTCTTGTGAGCGGGTTCATGTGCGGATTCTATGGGTTATGAGTGGCCATCATGCCGGAATTCTAGCATGCGACAATGTGTCGCGGATTCTGGCTCGGCAAGGCGAAAGGATTCAGTTACACTTCGGCGCATTGGTGCCGTCTCGCGGTACCGAAATAAATGCGCTCATCGCTGAGCACCACAATCAACCCAACCGAGGTGATACCCATGAAGAGATTCCCCCTGTGGCAGGGCCTGGCCGCTGCACTGTTGATGCTGGTCATGCACAGCACGGCCTTCGCGCATAGCGCCATGAGCAGTTCCGTTCCAGCCAATGGTCAGACTGTTTCCTCGCCCGAGATGCTGATGCTGCATTTCAACGGCAACGTGCGTCTGGTGCGCCTGACCGTCACCGGTGACAACGGCGTGGTCGAAGTCGGTTTCGTGCCCGACGCCGCTGCCAACATGATGTTCCATGTAGCGATGCCACCCATGGTAGCCGGTGCCTATCGAGTGAACTGGACCGTCATCGGTGAAGACGGACATTCCGTCAGCGAAGACTTCCGTTTTACCGTGGACCCTAACGCTCCCGCTGCCGTCATGACTGAACACGGTGCCGGCGGTGGCGACCACGTTCACTGATGCCGTTCGCCGCCGGTCCCTGGGAGCTGGCCAGCGTGTTCAGCAAGGTGCTGAGCTACGCAAGCCTCGCAAGCCTTGCCGGCGGTTTCCTGATTTTGTGGCTGGGCAGTGTCAGCACTGCCCGGTTATCCGCTGCATCGTCCTCTACTGAATCCCCCGCTCTTACAAACATCTCGACCATACGGCGCCTGTCATGGTCGCTGTCGACGCGGCAGCATTTTTGCAAGGTGTTGCTGCTGGCGTGCGTGCTGGGAAGTCTCGCCGTCGTGGTGTTTTTTTTGCTGCAGGTCGGTGTCGTCAACCAGAACGGCATCGCGGGCATGTTTGATGGTTTCATGGCGGGGCTGTTACTGCAGTCGCCGATCGGTTATGGCAGTTCCCTGAAGCTGGCCGGTTTCGGTGTGGCTGGAATTGCCTTGCTGCTGGCACGGCCGTCACTGCTTGCCACCGCAGATGAGGCGGTGTTGCCAGCAATGCTGATAATTGGTGCGCCACTGGCAATGGTTTTCTTTGCAGTCTCGTTCGCGGTACTTGGTCATGTCGCGAGTCTCGGTGTGCTGGCGTGGCTGGCCATTGCATTGCATATCAGCGCGATGGGGCTGTGGATTGGTGCGCTGTATCCGTTACACGCGCTGTGTCGCAGCGAACCGGCGGCGACACTACAGCCACTGCTGCAAATGTTCGGGAACCTCGGCTGGGCAGTCACCGGTAGCCTGTTGTTGGCCGGCATCTATCTGTTGACGGAGTTGTTGGAGCGTCCGCTGGATCTGTTTACGACACCCTATGGTTTGCTTTTGGTCGGCAAAATGCTGCTGGTAATCTGCCTGCTCGGGCTGGCGGCGTTGAACAAATTTCGTCTGGTGCCCGCCATCGTGAATGCTGGAGTTTGCACGCTGCAGCGTGCCATTCGCGCAGAAATGTTCTTGGTGCTGTTAATTTTGTTGCTGACGGCAAGTCTGACGACATTCACTGGTCCTGTTCATCTGATGTGACCGTTTCTGGAACCAGTTGCAAAATAATTTTGTAAACCAGCAAGGGTTTGAATAGACTTCAGGCCAATGAGCGACTTCGCAATTCTATATACCGCTGTAGGTGGTCTTGGGCTGTTTTTCCTGGGACTCAAACTCCTGTCTGACGCTCTGCAATCCAGTGGCGGCGACACCATACGCAGCGTCCTGGCAAACCTGAGCCGCAATCGCCTGATGGCCGTTCTCGCCGGCATGGGTATCACCGCGTTCGCACAATCCAGCAGTATCTCTTCTGTGATGACAGTTGGTCTGGTCAATGCCGGTGTGCTGGAATTGCGTCAGTCCGTCGCTGTCGTGCTCGGTGCCAATATCGGTGCCACCATCACCGGCTGGATACTCTCACTCAGTCTCGGCAAATACGGCCTGTTGCTGATCGGGGTGGGCACCTATCCCATGATGGCGGGCAACAGCAATGGCACCGTTGCCGCAGGTAAGAGTCTGGTGGCGCTGGGCTTGTTGTTTACTGCGCTCGATTTCATGAGCACCGCCTTTGCGCCGCTGCGAACCCAGCAGGAATTTCTCGCTTACCTGCATTTGATCGATGCCGCAACCTTTGGCACATTGCTGGCGTGTGTGATTCTCGGTGTAGTGCTGACAATGCTGATTCGCAACAGCACCGTCATGCTGGCCATCACATTGATTCTGGGGAGTACCGGCGTCATCGATTTCAATACCGCGGTCGGCCTGATCATTGGCGAGAACGTCGGCACCGCGTTGAACGCGCAAATGAGCAGTGTGGGCACCAGTACTGCAGCTTTGCGTTTAGCCCGCGCGAATTCCGTGTTCAATATTCTGGGCGCGGTGCTGATCACGGCGCTGTTTCCGTTCTACATCGATTTTATTGACCAGTTGGTGTCCGGCGATCCTGACATGCAGTTGTCGTCCGGAGCGAGGCCGAATATTGTCTGGCACATCGCGATTGCTCATACGATGTTCAACGTCATTAACGCTGTGCTGTGGATTCCGTTGCTCGACTATCTGGTGAAGCTGGCGGTATGGCTGGTTCCGCAGCAGGAAGACGAGCAGGTGCACAAGGTCAGGTACCTGAATCACACCACGACGCTCGCTCCTGAAGTGGCGTTGCAGCAGGCCGATCTGGAGTTGGACAACCTGATCGAGATCACCCGGCAGATGTTCAATCTGACGCGCACTTACATGACTGCAGAGAAGTCCGACAAGGAGACTTTTGATCGCATCAATGACCTAGAAGATGTCACCGACTCAATTGAAGAGGAGATGATCACCTTCATCACCCGAGGCATCACCGATGCGGTGACGCAGGCACAGTCGGCGCGCGCCTACGGACTGATCCGCATGGCCGATGAATTGGAGAGCATTGCCGACTGTCTGGAGTCGTTTAGTATTTACCGTGCGCGCCTGTTCAATCAGCGAGAGACTTTGAGTGCCGATGCCTGGAATGATCTCATGACCTTCTACAACGAGATCGACACCTTCGTGGGCCGTGTCGTGGGCGCGCGCCGCAAGCGGGCAGACTCGACCCGCATCACCCGACTCATGGACGAGGGCAAGCGCTTGAACCGTGTGGCCAATACCATGCGTGATCGTCACCTGGTGCGGCTCAGAGATGGCTCGTGTCAGGCCATTCCGGCACAGACCTACAGCGACATGTTTGTGGCCATGCGCCGCATCAAGAACCACGCGATCAACATTCTCGAAACCTACGCCAATTGAACCACTGACTGTGGGAACGGGCCTGCCCGTGATTTGCTTTGGCGAGAGCTTCAATCGCGGGCAGTGGCCCCCTCCGCCGGCACCAGCAACCGGAAACTCAGCAGCGAAATGGCGGATGCCACCAGCATCAGCAGCAGCATCGGGTAGACCGTGCCATTGAAGATCAGTGCCACCGCTTGCGCCGCTACCGCCGAGAACGCCATCTGCATAAAGCCTGTCAGCCCCGAGGCACTGCCGGTCATGTGAGGTGCTGCGTTGAGAGCGCCGGCCTGGGCGTTCGGCAATGTGATGCCGTTGCCGAAGATCGCCAGCGCTATCGGCAGGAACAACGCGGCAGGGTGATGCAATCCGAACAGCTGCAGGACAATCGCGAGGACAATGCCGACCAGCGAAATCTGCGAACCGTAATCGATCATGCGATCAATGCCGAACTTGCGCCCGTAGTAGCGCGTCACGTAATTGCCGATCATGAAACCCAGCGGAATCACAATGAAATAATAGCCGTATTCCGTGGCGGGCCGCTCAAACACGCTGACCATGAGCTCTGGCGCGGCGGAAATAAAACTGAAGAATACGACCGACACGAATGCTACGCTCAGCGAATAACCCTGAAAGACCCGCACGCGCATCAACGCCCGATAGCTGCGCAGCATGTCGCCGACACCAGTGAAGATCACCGGTTCACGTAGCGTTTCCGGAAGAGCATAGAACAGCATGCCCAGCAGCACCGCGCTGATGATTGCTACCAGCACGAACACCGAATGCCAGTCCAGCCGCACCATCAATTCACCACCCACAGCGGGCGAGAGCATCGGCATCACCACCATTACCATGACCAGCGTGGCGATCACCGATGCTGACTCACGAGCATCGTAGACATCGCGCACAATCGCCCGCGCCACCACCATGCCCACCGCGCCGCCTGCAGCCTGTACGATGCGCCCGGCAATCAGCAGTTCGATGCTGGGGGCCAGGACGCACAGAATAGAACCGACGATGGTGATGATCATGCCGACAATCAGCACTGGCTTGCGCCCGTAGCGATCTGAGAGCGGGCCATAGGCGAGCGTGGCCACGGCTATCGCCGCCATCGACAGGCTGAGCGTCAGCTGCGCCACTGCCGTACTGACTGCGAAACTCTCCTTGATGATGGGAATGGCCGGCAGCAATATCTGCATGGCCAAGGGGCCGAGTGCCGAGACCGTGGCCAGCAGCAGGATCAGTCCTTTGGAGAGGTGGGTGATCATTGCAGCACCTCATCACGATTGCGCTGCACACTGGTGTTGTTCTGGGAGCTGAGGATCACGCTGGAGCCCATCAACGCCATACGCTGAGTCTGACTGATCTCCAGACCGGGGCCGAAGGTGCGGCGGTGGAACTCTTTGACCAGTTGCTGTGCGGGAGTCAGTGCCTCCGTCTGGCCATCGACACCGATCTCCAGAGTGGTGACTTCGCCCATTTGCAGGCAGGACAAGGGTGAGCCACCACGGGTACTCAGGCACAGGGTCAGATCGCTCTGGGGGAAGACCTCCAACAGCAGGCCGTCGGGGTCATTGCGGAAACGTGGCGAGCCCTCCAGATAACCGATCACTTCGCTTACAAACTCGTCGTCCACCCCGGTGATGTGCACCGGCAGCGCCAGCCCCCGGCGCCGCATGATGCTCGGATCCCACTGCAGCGCCTGTTCGTAATTGCTGAGCGCGATCTCGTGCTGGTCCAGTCGCCAGGCCGCGTCGGCGATGCGCGCGGACAGGCGCGCTCTCAGCAGCACCTCTTGCACCGGCAACAGGTTCAGCGCGCGGCCGGCGTATTCCATGGTGCGCAGATCCTGTCCACGCTGGGCGGCGATTTCGGCGTGATAGGCGTGGTAGTAGCCCTCGTTCAGGCTGAAGGCACCAGCCGCCAGGGTTTCTTCCAGCACGGAGGACATCACGCCCTCGCCCATGATTGACACCAGCTCCGGTTCCACCCATTCGGGGATGTGCACATCGAGTGGAGCATAGGGACGCAGGCGGTTCTGCAGCGTCTGCAAATTGGCAAACAACGCCGCGGCATGGCGGGCAGAGCGCCAGGACTTGAAGCGCAGGCTCAGTGCTTCTGCGCGTGCACTCAGTGCGCCGGGAAGCGGCAGGATGGCGGCCTCTTCCAGTTTCATCTCGTAGGCGGTCTGGTTGGCCATATGATTGATAAGGGCGGCGATGGAGTCCTTCTGCGCCTCGTCGGCACTGTACGAGCCGGTGCGGTCCGGCTGGTTGAGGGCGGTGGCGCTGAGGGTCGCCGCGTCTTCGGGATAGCCGGAAAGAATCAGCAGCGCGGCACTCACGAGGAAATGTTCGGCACGGTTCATCACTCCGACGATGGGCTCCTGGTTGTCGCGCCACACCAGCAGGCTGTCCAATGCCGTGCGCGCCTCCTCGAAGCGCCCCTGATTCATGTACAGGTAGAGCAAGTTGATCCACGGATCGCCAACGCTGTCCGGATTCAGGTAGCGGGAGGCGCGGGTCAGATAGTCTTCTGCCTCCTCCATGCGCAACATGCTCAGGGCGACTTCGGAGGCATTGAGCAGATACACAGTATCGCGGTCGCCATCCTCACCTGCAGCGGCTCCGTCTTCAGCGATTGACTTGTCGCAGGCCTCCAGGGATTCGGCAGGGCGCAGGCTGGCCAGTTCGACTGCGCACAGGGTGTTCCAAGCGCGGCTGCGCTCGCCCACATCATTACTGGTGCTCAGCACCAGGTCGGCGCTGGCGCGGGCTTCGTCCCATTTCTGCATCTTGATCAGCGGCCAGCCGCGGAACGACTCCACCTCCTGCCCGTACACCGCCTCGATCTTGTCGAGGTAATCGAGTGATGCCTGCTGATCGCCCATCAACTGATGAACATAGGACAGTTGGCTAAGCGCGAGGTAGTGCCACTCGGCGCCCCCGTCGGCCATCGCCCGCCCGAGTGAAGTGTAGTTGGTCAATTCCTCGGCACGGGACAGGTGAAACAGGGCGCGCGCCAAGTTGCCCTCGACACGGATCAGCACCTCCGCGAGTGCGAACTGCGCGGCCGCCGATGCCGGCTGCTCGGCGATCCAGCGCTGTGCCAGTTCGCGGGCGCGAACATTTTCTTTCAGCGTGAGCGCATCGCAAATATCCAGTGCCCGCTGCTCGGTGATACCGAGCATGCCGAAGCACAACGTGGGGGTGCCGGGGATATCGAACCCGTCGAGGCCGTCCTGGGCGTGGGTTGGAAGGGTGACGATGCCGAGCAGAATAGTGGCCGCGAACCCGATCTGCCTGCAGACCTGTGGGAGCGAGCCCAGCTCGCGATCAGACACAGCGCGCTGTCGTATTAAACGCAGGCGCGGCAACATCCCATCGCGGGCACGGCCCGCTCCCGCAGGAGATGAGTGTTGCGCAGAGCGTGGCCTTGTCACTGCAACGTTGCCCGCGCCAGTTGTTCCAAGGGGTCGCGCATGCAGTCGTGCAAAACCTTGCCAAGATCGGCGACGCCGGGGGCCAGCTCGACACGGTGGCCAAGCACCCGTGGCAGCAGCGTCTCGATGTCCTCGGCGCTGACAAAGCTGCGGCCGCGCAGTGCAGCGAGCACCTGCAGGGCGGGCAGCAGCAGCACCATGCTGCGCGTGGAGTTGCCCTGCAGCACGCGTTCGTCGCTGCGCAGATTGCGGGAGATATCGACAAGGGCAGTTTTTATGGCGCGGGCGATCACCACTTCCATATCGATCACTTCGCGGGCCATCAACACGTCGCTGCGGGTCACCTGAATGCGCTGCTGGCTGTGGTCGCGGCGGGTCTTGTAGGTGTCCAGTACGTCCAGCTCGGCATCACGTTCGATGTGTTTCATTGTGATCTTGAACAGGAAACGGTCCAGCTGCGGCGTGGGCAGCGGGTAGGTGCCGACCAGATCGAGCGGGTTCTGGGTGGCGATCACGAAGAACAGTTTGTCCAGATGATAGGTGGTGTTGTCGACTGTCACCTGTTTCTCGCCCATGGCCTCCAGCATCGCCGACTGCACCTTGGGAGAGGTGCGGTTGATTTCGTCCGCCAGCACGACGTGCGCGAACAGCGGGCCGTGGCGGAAGTGGAAGCTGTTGGTGCTGGTGTCGAACACCGAGCCGCCGGTCACGTCCGAGGGCAGCAGGTCCGGGGTGAACTGGATGCGGCGGAACGGCACGATGGCGGCAGCGACGTCATCGGCCTGTTCCTGCAAGGGGGTAACGATGGCCTCGCCCAGCGCCTTGGCCAGCGTGGTTTTGCCGGAGCCGGGGAAGTCTTCCAGCAGCACGTGACCGTCGGCGATCAGCGCGATGATGGCCAGCTCAATCACGTCGTCGCGGCCCAGCACCTGACTGCGCACGGCACTGCTGAGGCGGTTGAGGACGGTGACAGCCTGTTGCAGGCGGGCGGTTTGAGCGGGCACCGCAGCGGGGCTGGAAGTCGCTGGTGCCGCGCCCTGATCGGTGGTTTCTGTCAATGCTGTGTTCTCTTCTGTGAGCGGTGCTGTGTTCGCGCTTGTGGCTTCCAGGGTCATTCAGGGTCTCCGGACTGCTTGGTTTTCGCTAAGGTCTGTGTTTAAAGGCTGCGACATTGGGTGGACGGCAGGTCAATGTGTCTTCAGCCAGGCAAAGGGATCGAGAAACGCGAGCACGCGCCTCCACCAGGGAGTGTGGCTGCCGATTTCTGCGCGGATGCGGCTTTGCAGGGCTAGCCAGTCGGGGGTGGGTGGCAATCGCGGCTGGGCCTGTATGCCCTCCGGTACGCTCCCAGAGGGGCCCAGTGCGGCGTAGAGGTGGGAGGCGGTCATGGTGGCGAAGGACGGGGTCATCGTGCTGAGGCGGCGCGCGAAGGCTTCGCGGCTCTCGCCGTAGCGGCGGCGTTGGCCCAGCGCGGAGAGCATGTCCAGGGTGGCGCGATAGCTCAGGCGGTAGCGCAGGGCCGGATCGGCAAACTGCGGCGCACGCAAGCGATAGATCTTCACGGTGTAGGCGGCCAGCAGCGTCACCAGCAGGGCAGCGACCAGCGTTTGCAGAAGCACGGTCAGCGGGAACGGCTCGTCCTGCTGCGAGCTGATGAATTCGTCGAACGCGGCCTCGTCACGCAGCATATCGCCGAGTAGCTGTTGCAGGCTGTTCTGCGGGTCCACGGACATGTCGACCAGCGTGCGTCCCGGCGCCGGATCGACTATCACCCAGCCTACGCCGTCCAGGAAAATCTCCGGCCAGGCATGGCCATTGATAGCCTGTATCAGTAGCGAGGAGCCCCCGGCACGATTGCTCGCTGGCACCGAATAGCCGATGCCCACGCGGGCCGGGATGCCGATGCTGCGGTACATGTACGTGGCGGCGAAGGAGAAGTGCATGCAGTAGCCGGTCAGGTCGCCGAACAGGAACGAGGCCGCCGGGTCTTCGGCGTAAGCGTGTTCATTCTTGAGACTGTAGATGCCGTTGCGGTCGAGGTAGTCCTTGATCGCCAGTGCCTTGGCATAGGGATCATCGGCATAGCCGGGGCGCAGGTCCTGCAGGATGGTATCGGCGAGCTCGCGGTAGCGTGGGTCGTCGGGTAGCTCCAGATAAGCCTGACGCTGCGCGGGCGTCCAGCCCGGATCACCGGCGCTGCGGCCGATCAGGTCGGGAAATTCCAGCAGCGGCACCATCGAGTAGGCGTCGTAGGTCTGCTTGAAACGCAGGTTGTTGGGGTTGGGCGTGTTCTGAAAAGCAACCGGGGTGTCCAGCCCGAAGGGCGTGCGGTGCGGGGCAAGCAGGCCGATGGTGGTGCGGACGGCCTGACGCTTGTCCAGCAATGGCAGCGGTTCTTCGATGTCGGCCCGCACGGGTGGGAAGTGGGTGATCAGGTCTTCGTCCAGATCGTCCCTGTCCGTTACAGCCAGCATGCTGCCGTTGAATTCGGTGTAGGCAGATTCGCGGAAATAATACGAGCCACCAGCGGGTTCGTAGTCGTCACGGAACAGCACGATGGCTACAGGCGCTTCCTTGTCGCTGGCATCATTCTCGCCGTCGCGGAAGGGGTTTTCCTGCTCGGCGGCACTTCCTTCGCCGCGCGCCACGCCGGTCAGCCCCATATCGTCGGTCAGGCGTGGTGATGGCATCCCGAACAACTGCACATAGGCCAGCAGGCTAAAGCACAGCAGACCCAGTACGGTGAAATGGTAGGGCAGGCGGCGATGGTTGTTCTCCATCATCAACAGCCCTGCCATGGCCAGTACTGCGCCGCAGCCCATGGCCATGAGGATGGAGCTGGGGTCGATGCCGCGTGTCAGAGCGTAATCGCCGATGAAGAAGGGGCGGTGAATCATTCCCTGTCGGTGTGCCGCCAGAGTAATGACAAAGGCGGTGGCGACAAACAGAATTTCCACCACACGACCGTAACCGGTGCGATGGGCGAGGATCCTTAGCAAAGCGGTGAGCGCGGCGGCAAACAGGAACCACTGCAGCACCTCGCCGATCTCATAGGTCAGCAACGGTGAGAGCAGGCTGGCGACAGTCAGGCTGCTGGTGATGACGGAGCTCAGAAATATGCCGGCACACAGGATCAGCAAAGTGGTAATGGCGATGACGCTGAGGCGCAGGTCGCGCAGCGGGGGGCGGTTGACCAGTCCGTCGATCAGGTAGCAGGAGAACAGGCAGCCGACGAAGGCCGCTACCGACCCGCTCGGGCTGGTCAGCGACAGGCTCAGCACCCAGTAACTGGAGGCGATGATCGCCGCCCGCAGGCTGGAGGGCAGCAGCTGATTGAGGACAGAATCCTGTTTCGCGTTGTGTATGGTCATGTGCGTTACACCCGATTCATGCGTTTGTCATAGGTCTGGCCGGTGCGCCGGTCCACGACCAGGGTCGATTCTACAAGTTGACCGAGTTCCGTCAACAAACGGCTCAGCTGTGCCACAGAGGTCGCCTGACCTTCCCGCTCGGCTTGTTCACGGCTCGCTGCACTCTCGCTGAACAACACTTTCTGCCAGCGCGGCCGCGGCTTGGTGGTGATGAAGCCATCCGTCGCCAGCACTACGGAGAAGCGCACGCGGAAGCGGCTGATAGTCGCCCGCAACTGATGCAGCCACGGGCCGTGTTCGGCGCTGGCAAAGACGATGCAATGGACGCTGCCCTGATTGCCGAAATGCTGCAGATACTGATCGAGCCCGTAGGGATGGGCGCCGTCGAGTGCCCGCGACTGCGCGATCAGCTCCAAGGCCTCGCCGATGCTGTTGGTGGGTGTGTCGCCACCGTCGGCACAGAATAACCAGTCCTCGCCCAGTGCACCGGATTCCACTGCCACGCGGGTGACAGCTGCGGCGGCCTCGTCGTGCGGGCTGGACAGCAGATAGGCCAGCGTCCGGTTGCTGTGAAAGACACTGCGCTCGGCTAACCGCACATTCAAATGCCGGTTGCGCGCATAGACTTTCCACATGATGTTGCGCACCGAATCACCCGGGACATAAGGACGGATATCCATGCGGTCGCCCTCGGGATGCCCTCCGGGGTCGGGAATGCCATCTTCGGCCGTGAGTGAGCGCAGCAGTGGCAGTGACTTGATACTGCCTGCCTGTGGCAGCGCCAGCAGCTCGCCCTCCAGCGTGAAGCGCCAGGAAAAGCGGCTGAATCCCAGCACGTCGCTGACCGTAAAACGACGGGTGATTGTGGCACTTTTGCAGCGGCGCAGCGGTACGATTTCCTCTTCCCATTGCTGTTCGTCTTCGGACAGGCGATTGCGGGTGCGGATCGAGCCCGGGCGCACAATTTCCCAGCGCACGCTGATCAACGGCAGCCAGGGCATGGTGGGCATGGTGAAGCCGGTTTCATTTGGATAGCCCGCTTCCGCCTTGATGCGGGCGATGTGGCGCTTCAGGATCACCTGGCGTTCCAGTTGATCAATAATCTGGTAACGCAACATCAGGCCGCCAAGCAACACGATTACTGTCGAAAACAAGACAATGGCGAGGGCGCAGACCGCGAGTGCAAACACCACCAGATCCATGCGCCCGTAGCCGAAAGTTCGCAGCGTAAACATGGCGATCACCAGCACAGTGACGCCCTGCACGGTGAGAGGAAAGCGGTCGCGCAGCAGTGCTCCGAATGCGCGCAGCAGCTGCGGGGGCGTTCTGCCCAGTGCATCTGCACGTTGCCCAACCCCGCTGGATACAGAGGCGGCAGGTGCTTTGGCAGAACTGGGTCGGTTGCTGTTGGCTCGTAACTGCATCGAGAGTCTTTGTCGGTAGTTTTAGCGGTGGTTTTTATCGATAGATTGAGCGTTGCTTATATCAGGTTTTGAGCAAGAGGTAATACACATACGCCGCATAGATCGTCAGCAGCACCAGCCCCTCCAATCGCCCCAGTCTGCGGCGTGTCCACGCCAGCGGCCACAGTACGATGGCGATGCCTATCATGGCAATGTAGTTCAGCTGGCCGAATTCCGCAGAAGCAAGCGGACTGAGCATAGAGGAGAAGCCGAGAATGCCAAGGATATTGACGATGTTGGAACCGACGATATTGCCTATTGCTATGTCATCCTGTTTACGAATTGCTGCCACGATGGAGGTCGCCATCTCAGGCAGACTGGTGCCTAACGCTACAATCGTTAGGCCGATCAAGGTTTCCGAAATATTGAACAGGCGGGCGATCTCGACGGCGCTGTTCACCAGCAACGAGCCGCCCGCAACCAGTGCCGCGAGACCTGCGCCGATGAGCAGGAGACAGAACCAGAGTCTGCTCATCAGGGCAATGGAAGTTTCCACCACTGGTTCGACTTGGGTAGCAGGTACGTCGGTCTGCGAATGCCGATAGCTGAAGCTGATGTAGGCGATGATGCCGCTGAACATCAGCAGCCCGTCGAGAAACCCGAGTCGCTGGTCCAGCGACAACAGCCATAGCAGTATGGAGACCCCGATCATGATGGGAATCTGTTGAGTGATCAGAGATGTCTGCACCCGCATGGGTTCAATCAGTGCGGCCAGACCGAGAATCAGGGCGATGTTGGCGATGTTGGAACCGATGATATTACCCAGGGAGATCGAACTGTTGCCCTCCAGAGCGGCGTCTACACTCACCGCCAGCTCTGGAGCGCTAGTGCCGAAGGCGACCACCGTCAAGCCGATCAGCAGTGGCGAGATTCCCAAACGTAACGCTAGTGCTGAGGCGCCGCGCACCAGGGCTTCCGCCCCACTGACCAGGAGGAGCAGGCCACAGAGGAAAAGCGTCAGCGTGATGATCATGAATTCCCGTACCGGCAGGGCCGGCTCATCGTTCCGGAGTTGCGGCTGAGTCCCGAGATACGCGGCGCAGGCAATGGCGCATCATGCGGTTGTTGTAGCTGTGTACCAGATGTTCGTAATTGAGGAGCTGAGGCACTTCAATGATCGCGACGGCCAGCAGCAGTGCGCTGCCGTAGGTGGCGCTGTCGGCGGTTAACAGAGCATAGACGGCAATACTGGTGAGCAGCACATCTAGAATGCCGCGCGGCCACCGGCGCAAGTAGAAGTGATGCAGCCCCAGCAGGAAGAACCAGTTCAGTGCGGCATAGGTGCCAGGACGCTTGCGCAGGGATTGTTCCATGCGCGTGTAATCAGCGAGTTGCGCAGGGGCGAGCAGTGAGGCCAGCTCACGCAGCTCGGTTTCCTCCAGATTCAACTCTTTTTCTGAGAACATTTTCGAGAACCGTTGTTGTGATCAGGCAATACTGCGTTTCTGCCAGAAAATGACGCCGAACAGCAACGCCGCGCCCACCGCATGATACGCGATTCCAAAGGGATACCACATCATCAAGACAGCTGCCACCAGAAGCATCATGGCGGTGAGTGGGTTCAGGGGTTTCTCCAGACGCCACTGCAGGAATCCAGCCGCTGCATACAAACCCATGCACGCCCAGAAGAACACACTGAGCCGTTCGGGCCAGGTGCCTGTGATCAGTGGTGAATAAGCAAACAGCAATGGCACCAGATAGAGGCCCTTCGCCAGTTTCCATGCCGTCATGCCGGTGGCATTCGGGTTGGTGCCAGCGATGCCTGCCGCTGCGAAGGCGGCAAGACAGACCGGGGGCGTGACGTTGCTGTCCTGCGACAACCAGAAGATGATCAGGTGAGAGCTGAGCAGCATGCCGGCCAGCAGCGTCGGGTCGAGCAATTCTGTGCGCAGCAACTGGCGCATCTCCAGCGGCATCTCCCGCAGCGCCACCACCGGGTCGCCGCCGAACAGGCTCAGCGTAGCCCGGACGCTGGTAGGCAAGTCGGTGGCCTGCAGTGCCTGCAGCAGGTAGTCCTGCGCGATCAGGTCGTAGATCATCGGGGCAGACAGCGTCGCCAGTACGATATAGGCGGCGGTCACGGGCAGACCGATGCCGAGGATCAAAGACGCCAGTGCCACCAGCACCAGGGTCATGAAGAGGCTGCCCTGCGCCCATTCCACAATCATCAGCGAGAAGGCGTTGCCCACTCCCGTGGTGATCACGACATTGATGACGAGGCCGATGGCGACCAGCAACAAGGCCGTCATGATCGTGCCTTTCACCCCATCGACGCAGGCATCGAAGCACTCCTGCCATTTCATCGGGGTGGGCGACAACCATGAGGCCACGATGCAGGCGAAGATGGCAAAGACGGCGGACAGGATTGCGGTATAGCCCAGCATCAGCCCCCCCACCAGTACGCCCAGCGGCAGAATGAACTGCCAGCCTTCGCGGAGCACGGCGCCGGCGCTCTCCCCCTTCTCCAGTTTTTCCGGGGTGATGCCAAGGCGCTTCGCCTCAATGCGCACGAAGAACGCCACTGTCAGGAAGTACAACAGCGCGGGCAGCACCGAGACCGCGACGATCTGGGTGTAAGGAATCTGGGTATAGCCCGCCATGACGAAGGCCCCGGCGCCCATGATCGGCGGCATCAACGCCCCACCAGTAGAGGCTGCGGCCTCCACTCCGGCCGCGAACTGGGCAGGAAACCCGGAGCGCTTCATCATCGGGATCGTGATGACGCCGGTGGAGACGACGTTTGCAACCGCTGACCCGGACACAGACCCCATCAGGCCGGAACCCACGACCGCGACCATGCCCGCCCCGCCGACAAAGCGCCCGGCCAGACAGCGGGCGAGCTTCACAATGAAGTCACCAGCCCCGGACTTGAGCAGGAAGGAGCCGAACAGGATGAACATGAAGACATAGGTGGCCGAGATATTGGCCGTGCTGCCAAACATCCCTTCGGCACTGAAGAAGCTGCGATAGAGCACTGTCTCCAGACTCAGTCCCGGGAAGGAGAAGATGCCGGGCGTGTAGCGCCCGAGGAACAGCATGTAGCACAGAGACACAGCAATCAGCACTGGCGTGAACCAGCCGGAGGTGCGGCGGGTGAATTCGATTGCCAGCAGCACCGCGACTCCCGCAACCAGATAGTCCGCGAATACGAACTCGGCCTCGCGGGCATAGAGTGCATCCTCGAACAGAATCAGGTAGGCCGGAACCGCCACGGCCAGCAGCGCCAGAGCGATGTTGATGCCCTGGCGCAGTCGCCCGGGGCGCTGCCCGTCGGCGTTGGTTTCATTGTCCATCAGCGCACAAAGCGCGCAGAAGCCGCCGAAGTGGATCGCAGAGAACCACAGCTCCGAGAGTGACGCGAAGACATTGGTGTAGACATGGAACAAGGCAAACAGGAATGCGGCCCAGCGCAACAACGGAGATTTCATGGGGCTGACCGCTCCTGCTGCGGGTCCAACAACAAATGGGGAGGAATTTCGAGTCCCTGTTCACGGTAGTAACGCAGGGCGCCGGGGTGCAGGGGCGCGGCCAGGCCCTTGAGGGCAATCTCCAGACGCATGTCCTTGGTCGCTGCGTGAATGTCCTGCATCGTGCCGAGGTTTTCCCAGATCATCTTGGTGATCTGATAGACAGCTTCGTCGGGGATATCGGCGCGCACCACCAGCACATTGGGAGAAGCGATGGAGCGCATCGCAGCGTCCTGATTCGGATAGGTGCCGGGGGCAAAGTCATACCAGTCCCACAGCGGGTAGCGGCTGTTCAGCGTGTCAAGTTCCTGTTGCGAGAAAGTCAGCAGGGTGATGTCATCCCCCATCTGCGCGAAGGCCTGGGTGATGGCGCTGGCTGGCGCTCCGGCCGGGACGTTGATACCGGCGACATTGCCATCCTGCATGGCGTTGGCAGCTGCCTCATAGCCCATGTAGCCGAAGGTCATGGCGCTCTCGTAGTCGATGCCCAGTTGCTCGAGAATGTAACGTCCGGACTGATCGGCGCCGGAGTTGCGGGCGCCGAGCACGACGCGTTCGCCCTGCAAGGTGCCGAAATCGCTGAGCGTGCCGTTCTTGACCAGTTCTGTCAGCAGCACGAAGTGTTCGACGTTCAGCCACATCGCGCTGATGCTGCGCATCTCGCTCTGCGGATTGCGCACCGGCCCTTCACCGTTCCATGCCCAGGCAGCGAAGAGGCCCTGCAGGATCGCGAACTGGGCCTCGTTGTCGCGCAGCAGTTTGACGTTTTCCAGTGAGCCGGCCGAACTGATGGCGGAGAGCGAGATGTTGTGGGTGCGTTGCAGCTGGGACTTGGAGATGGTGGCCATGGCCACGCCGATCGGATAGTAAGCGCCGCCGACGGTAGCGGTCGTGAGAATATAGGGGCGGTTGGCGGCCAGCTGCTCCGAACAGCCGATGAGCAGGGCCGGCAGGCACAGTGCGAGCAAGAGAGGACGCCATTTGCTGCCGGGACGCGATTCATGACGGGAGTTGCCGATGGATTGGTGCTGATTACCCATGCTGCTCAGATCTTCTTGTTGTGGCAATTGCCTGTTTTTATTGGGTTTCTGGACAAGTCTTTCAGTGATCTTCAACGCTTCCGGATGAAACCACAATTTCCCGGAAAGCACAATTGAGCTGCGACGAAGCGCTCAGCCGAAGAACCAGTAACTTGCGAAGATGGCGGTGCTGATGCCAGCCAGGTCGGCCAGCAGGCCGCAGCTGATGGCATGGCGGGTTTTGCGGATGCCGACGCTGCCGAAGTAGACCGCCAGCACGTAGAAGGTTGTCTCCGTGCTGCCCTGAATGGTGGCCGCCATGCGCGCGGCGAAAGAGTCCACCCCGAAGGTATTCATGGTCTCCAGCATCATCGCGCGGGCACCGCTGCCGCTCAGCGGTTTCATAAACGCGGTCGGCAGCGCATCGACGAAGCGCGTATCGATGCCCAGCACCGAGACGAGTGCCCGAATGCCTTCCAGCAGAATGTCGAGACAGCCGCTGGCGCGGAATACGCCTATCCCCACCAGCATGGCCAGCAGGAAGGGGATGATCTTGATGGCGACGGTGAAGCCTTCTTTAGCCCCTTCGATGAACAATGAATAGCAGTCGAGTTTGCGCTGTATGCCGGAGACCAGAAACAACACGATGACGCTGAACAGCAGCAAGTTGCCGATCAGGGCAGAGCGAGTGGAGAGCACGTCGCCGGGCAGGCCGACGATCCAGCTCAGCAGTGCCGCCATGAATACCGCAAAGCCGCCGAACCAGGCCAGTACCACGGGGTCATGCAGGCGCAGTTTCTGAATCCAGGCGATGCTGATGAGGCCGACCAGGGTCGAGGCCGAGGTCGCCATGAGAATCGGCAGAAACACGGCGGCTGGCTCTGGCGAACCCTGTTGTGCCCGGTAGAGAAAGATTGTCACGGGCAACAGGGTCACTGAGGAAGTGTTGAGAACCAGAAACAGGATCTGGGCATTGGTGGCCGTGTCCTTGTCCGGATTCAGTTCTTGCAGATCATTCATCGCCTTCAGACCCATCGGGGTGGCGGCGTTGTCCAGACCGAGGAAGTTGGCGGCCAGATTCATGGTGACGGAGCCGATGGCGGGATGATTGGGCGGCACCTCTGGCATCAGTCGCGAGAACAAAGGCCCCATGGCGCAGGCGATGACGGCGATGAGGCCGCTGTGCTCCGCGATCTTGAACAACCCAAGCCACAGTGCCATGACGCCAATCAGCCCCATGGCGATCTCTACTGCAAGACTCGACATCTCGAAGGTTGCCGCGATGAGCTGGCTGAATACTTCGGGATTGGTGCCCGACAGCCATTGCCAGAGGGCGGCAACGAATGCGAGCAGGAAGAAGCTGAGCCAGAGAATATTGAGCATGGCGCCATGATACAGAAAAGCGGTCGCTGGAAGAACGCATGACAGGAATGCGCAGGCAAGCTGTCACCGATTGGCACGATTTGTCGGGCGCCAGCAACGACGGGTTATGCTGCAGATTGCGTACCAGCATCCAATCAGATCAATTTCCCATTCAAGTTGTTGAAGGATATTTGCATGAAGATGGAACGCGACAGCCAGTCCGAAGCTCAGGATTCCCCAATTCTCACCCCTCCTGGCAGGCGGAAAGGTGGCCGCAGATGGGGCCTGATCAGCATCGTGCTGCTGGCCGTCCTGGGTCTGTACGTGTATTTGCAGGATGACGAGGAGCAGATCGTCGATCAGCCGCTGATCGCCACCGTGACTGTCGGTGATATCGAGAACACGATCTCCTCGGCAGGCAGCCTGAAGCCCAGTATTTTTGTGGATGTCGGTGCCCAGGTATCCGGTCAGCTGCAGAAGTTGCACGCTGAGGTGGGCGACAGGGTAGAGTCCGGTCAGCTGCTGGCGGAAATCGATGCGCGTACCCAGGTCAGCCGTGTGGAGGCCAGCCGTGCAGCGCTTGCCGCCCAAGAGGCGCAGGTCAGCTCGCGACGAGCTAGCTTGGTTCTGTCCAGGGCCAACGCCCAGCGTCAGGAACGTCTGATGGCGGCCAATGCCACCAGCCAGCAGGACTACGACACCGCCACGGCCAACCTCGCCAGCGCCGAGGCCAACGTCATCCAATTGGAACGGCAGATTCAACAAAGCCGTTCCACGCTGAATTCCGAAGAGACCCAGCTTGAGTTCACCCGCATCTATGCGCCGATCTCGGGCACGGTTGTCTCTATCGAGATGAACGAGGGGCGCACCCTCAATGCCAATCAGCAGGCACCCACTATTTTGCGCGTCGCAGACCTTTCCACCATGACGGTGCAGACCGAGATCTCCGAGGCCGACATCGGCAACATGAAGACTGGCATGGATATCTATTTCACCACCCTGAGTGGCGGTGACCGCCGCTGGGTCGGAACACTGCGTCAGGTGTTGCCAACACCAGTGATCGAGAACAACGTGGTGCTTTACACCGGCTTGTTCGATGTTGAAAACAGCGACGGATCCTTGCTGCCGGAGATGACCGCACAGGTCTTCTTCGTGACCTCTGCAGCGCGCAATGTGCTGACGGTGCCGGTGGGCGCGCTGACCTTTGCCGAGCCGGGACTGCCGACCGAGGGCAGGGCAATGGACGCAGCCCGCAGGGGCGCCACCCCGGGAGGCGCTGGCAGTGATGCCGCTGCCGGGGCTATCAGTGGTGGCCCGGTGAATGCCGATGCTGCTGCGGCGGCGATGCGTCAGGCGGTGCAGTCCGGCCAGCGTCCGGCGGGCGCCAATGGTGCCCGCCGCCAACGCCCGGGTGCCGCGCAAGGGGAAGTGGGGGCCAGACGTCCGGCCACGGTGCGGGTCATCGCGGCAGACGGCATCGAACAGGTGCGTGACGTGGTCGTGGGCCTCACCAGTCGCGTGAGTGCCGAGGTCATTTCCGGACTCGCGGAGGGTGAGCAGGTGGTGGCTGGTATCCTGCAGGCTGCACCGGAGCCGGACAGCAACGCTAGCAATCAAGGGATGGGTATTCCGCGTGGCGTGATCCCCGGAGGCTTCCGATGAGCACGGCGATTCTCGATGGTGGCATGCCCGGTTCCGCGCGGCGACCTGAGGGGCGTGCGAATCAGGCTGCCTACAATACCGCCGACGATATCAACCAGATTCCCATTATCGAATTGCGCGGGATCAGGCGCACCTTCATCACCGGCGGCGGTGTCGAAGTGCATGCGCTGCGCGGCATCGATCTGAAGATTCATGTTGGCGAGTTTGTGGCTATCGTCGGGCAGTCCGGTTCCGGCAAGTCCACGATGATGAATATTCTCGGCTGTCTGGATAAGCCCACGGCCGGCACCTATTTGTTCGGCGGCCGCGACATTCGCGACTTCGGGCCGGACGATCTAGCCTGGCTGCGCCGTGAGGCCTTCGGTTTCGTGTTCCAGAGCTACAACCTGCTGCCTCACTCCACAGCGCTTGAGAACGTCGAGATTCCTGCGATCTATGCTGGCTTGAGTGGCAGCGAAAGGCGCATCAAGGCGGAAGCACTGCTGACTTCTCTCGGGCTTGGCGACCGCATGGATCACCGCCCCAGTCAGCTCTCCGGCGGTCAGCAGCAACGTGTCTCCATCGCGCGTGCCATGATCAATGGCGGCAACATCATCCTCGCCGATGAACCGACCGGGGCACTGGATTCGAAGAGCGGCGTGGAAGTCATCAACCTGCTCAAGAGTCTCGCTCGCCAGGGTCACACGGTGATCATCATCACCCACGACCCTAAGCTGGCCGAAAACGCCGACCGCATCATTGAGTTCAGCGATGGTGAGGTGGTCAAGGATCGCCATCGTGAGCGGCCCGACGTGCCTCACGACAGCAACAGCAAACTGCGTGAAATGCTGATGAGTCGCCGCGTCACCTCGCCACTTGCCAGCGTTGGGGAAGCTATCCGCATGGCTCTGCGTTCGCTCACCGCGAACCTTTTTCGCACGGTTCTGACTTTGCTCGGAATCGTCATTGGCGTCGCTTCGGTGGTGGCCATGCTGGCTATCGGCGAGGGTGCCGGAGACATGATCGTCGAGCGCATCAGTTCTATCGGCACCAATATGCTCACCTTGCAGCCGGCGCGCGTCGAGGGACGGCGTAATGCGCCCTCGACCCTGACCTTCGAGGACGCCGATGCGATCACCGAGGGCGTGCCCAATGTGCTGGGCACGCTACCGGAGATTCAGGGAAACTATACGGTGCGTTTCGGGCGGCAGGACTATTCGACCAACGTGACAGCGAACAGTGAGAACATGCCGGATATCCGCAGCTGGCCCTTGGCCCGTGGTATCTATTTCACCCGTGAGGACAGCGACACCTATGCCTCTGTAGCGGTGCTGGGGGCAACGGTGGCGAATGAGATGTTCCCGGATGGCTCCGATCCGTTGGGCGAGTACATCCTGATTCGCAACATACCGTTCCAGATCATCGGGGTGCTGACGCGCAAGGGCGGGGGTGGTTTCAACGGCGCAGATCAGGACGATGCCGTCTTTGTGCCGCTCCAGACAGGGGCGCTGCGTCTGTTTGGGACACGCGTTGCGCGCTCAATTTCCGTGGCGGTGGCAGACATCGAGCAGATCAATATGACCGAAGCCAATCTGGTGGAGTTCATGACGGTGCGGCATGGCACCCAGGACTTCCGCGTCTTCAATAGTGCCGAACTGCTCGACACGGTGTCTGCGTCGAAGGACATTTTTACCATGTTGCTCGGCTCGATAGGGGCCATCTCTCTATTGGTGGGTGGCATCGGGGTGATGAATATCATGCTGGTGTCGGTGACCGAGCGAACCCGTGAGATCGGTATCCGCATGGCCACCGGTGCTCGGCAATCTGACATTCTCTCGCAGTTTCTTTCGGAAGCCATTGTGGTGTCCGCCTTGGGAGGTGTCATCGGTGTGGCAGCTGGAGTGGGTATCGGACTGCTGCTGGCGCAGGTCGGTGCGCCTATTAAGTTCACGACCAGCCCCATAGTGATGGCATTCTGCTGCTCTGCAGGGACTGGTCTGGTTTTCGGTTTCATGCCGGCCCGCAAGGCAGCGCGCATGGACCCGGTGCAGGCACTCGCGAATGAATAGGAATTTCATCAAGATGAAAGAGCTGTATGGAAGGAAAGCCTGTGTTGCCGCCCTGTTGTCACTGAGCGTTGCTGCGCTGAGCGGTTGCGCTCTGCAAAGCGAAGTGCCACCGCTGGATCAGTCTGATGTCCCTGCCGCATGGTTGGGGCCGGTGACCACCGATGCCATGGTCTGGCCAGCGGTGAACTGGTGGGAGAGTTTTGGTGATGCGGAGCTGACTGGGTTGATCACTCAGGTGCAGACCGGCAATTTCGATCTGGCCAATAATCAGCGCAATCTGCAGGCGGCGCAGATCAATCTGCGCGAGGCACAATTCAATCTGCTGCCCAGGGCGAGCCTGACGATTGGCACCGGCGCCTCCTACAGCGACACCCGCGTTGACGGTGTGCAGAATTCCGGCAGCACTGGCTCGCCGTTCGACGTGGCCGGCAGCATCAGCTATACAGACATTCTCAGTAAGCCGGCGGTCTATACACAGGCGCTGGCGGACTATGATTCGCGAGCCGCGCAAGTGGCTGACGTGGCGCTTAATACGCTGGGGACGTCGGCCTCCACCTATTTCCAGCTGCTGCTGATCCGCGACAAGACCGCCGCTGCGCGTCAGAACGTGGCCAATGCCGAGGCCATCGCAGAGATCGCCAATGCGCGGGTGGCGGCGGGAGTCGCCGTGCCGATCGAGGCTTTGCAGCAGCAGATCGCATTGCAGCGTGAACGGGCTTCGTTGAGCAGCCTGTTGCAGAGTGATCTGGCGGCGCGAGCCTCACTGGCATTGCTGAGTGGACGAGGCGTGCAGGGTTTCGACATTGCTGGACAGACGCTGGCCAATATTGCCGTACCTCAGGTGCAGCCGGGGTTGCCGTCTGAGCTGCTGCTGCGCAGACCGGATCTTGTGCAGGCAGAGGCGCAACTGCGCAGCACAGTGGCCGGGCTGGACATCGCGCGCAGTGACTTTTTTCCGAGTATCTCGCTGACGGGGGGATTGAATACGAGCAGTACTTCCTTGTCTGAACTGGTGATCTCGCCGGATGTGTATTTCAGGTCCAGCGCTGCCATATTGCAGACACTGCTCGACACCGGGCAGCGCACACGCACTGTGGAGAGGACGCGACTGACAATGGACAGCAGCCTGTCGACGTATCGTCGGACCGTGCTGGCGGCCTTCAACGAGATCGAAGTATTGCTCAGCAGCATTCAGTTGCAGACTGAGCAGGTCAACGTGGCGCAGCAGAATCTCAGCGCTGCAGAGGAATCATTCCGTATTGCGCAGGTGCGCTATGAGGAGGGGGTTACCGAGTTCCAGACGGTGCTGACTTCACAGAACACCTTGTTCTCCAGTCGTAACGCCTATCTCGACAGCAAGCTGCAACAGCTCAACACCGCCGTGAGCCTGTATCAGGCCCTCGGCGGCGGCTGGCAACCCGCAGAATAAAACGGATGTTTGTGGGAGCGTTACGCCAGTGCGGTCTCGAAGATCGCCAGCATGCGGTTCCAGGCCTTCTCTGCCTGTGGCTCGTTGTACACAGGGAAGTCCGGCACACACCAGCCGTGCAACGAGCCCTCATACACTTCGATTTCCGCCTGCACACCCGCCGCATCGAATGCCGCGCGCAGTACGTTCTTGGACTCCGGATCACGCTCGTCGTCGTTGGCGGCAATCGCGATCAGCATGGACGCCTGCATGTTGGTGATACCCAAATGCGGGCTGTCCGGATTGGTGGTGTTCAGGCCGCCGCCGTGAAACGTAGCGCCAGCACCGATGCGATCCGGCAGTGTTGCAGCAGTCCTCATCACGATCGGGCCGCCCATGCAGTAGCCCATGGTGCCGATTTTGCGGCTGGTGTCCACGGCTGACTGTTGATCGACCCAGGCCACGAAGGCACGTGCATCGGTGACGTGGGTGGTGGCATTGAGTTGGCCAGCCATTGGCCGCACGATGGCGGAGATCGCCGGGTCTGCAAAAGTAGCGCCTTCGGGCACCACAGGAGACTTGGCGCTGCGGTAGAAGGGGTTAACGACCAGCACAGAGTAACCGGACTGGGCCAGGCGCTTGCCCATGGCGCGGAATGCCGGTCGCAGACCGAGGATGTCCGGCCAGATGATGACAGCGGCGTGAGAGCCGGTACTGGGGTGCACGAAATAGCAGTCGGCAGTTCCGTCGGGTGTCTCGATGTTGACGTCCATTTCCATCACGTCCTGTGCATTAAGCACGGAGGGGAGCATCATCATCATGGTTGCACCGGCGGTCAGCTTGCCGAATGTACGACGGCTCATCTTGCGGTGCAGCTTCAAAAAAGCATCGTTCTCTTCATTGGTATGGTTGTCACACATTCTTCTTGTTCTCCGGGTAGGCGGTTGGTTTGAATTGTTATGCCGGTCTCAGACTGGTTTTAATCCCGTTTCATCCTGAAGGGGCCAGATGCTCGGAGTGTAGGGGAAACACGCATCAAAGTGCAGGCGCCGAGTGCATTTATTTACAGCTTTTCAGCGTGCTGAGCCCATCCACGCGAGCCCCAGCCGTACGCTCCAGAAATTGGCGTCGCGGCTCTGCCGCAGCGGTGGGCGGCGCACATCCAGCGGCGTATACGAGAATGCTGCTGACACCCGCCAGTCCGGCGTCGCATGATAGACAGTGCCGATCGACAACGTGTCGAGTGATCCACTGGTCTCCAATTCCGAGAGGTCGAGGTTGTCGAACACCCGTGCCTTGATCTTCACGTAAGGATTGGCCTGTGTCTTCGCCATGGCAATGAACGGCTGCCAGCGACTGTTGGGAATGCGGTGCGAGGCCATGAGTTCGATGCCCTCATGATCGAGTCTTAGTCTGTCGTGAGAAGGAGCCCGACAGCCAAAGGGATTCTCGGCCGAGCCCACCGGAGAGGAGGCCACGGATCGGCTGCACGTTGTGCCGCCCGACGCTTCGCCGCGCACGGCGAACAGGCGAACCCCAAGCTGCCAGCCCTCCTGGTCAAACAGAGACTTCTCCAGCGCCAGTCCGTAGATGCCTTCGGGCCGTGCACCGTCCACTTGTACAGGGGGTGTCCACGAGGCCTCGATAGCCACACCGCCGGGCAGCCCGACGCTCAAGCGGCCCCGGCCGAACACCGGCGACTTGTTCATGTCCTCCAGCTTGTAGCCGCCGAAGCCAACCCGTTGCTCCTCGCGGGTGAGGTGGGGGATAGAGCCCATCTCCGCCGAGACGTTCCACTGCCAAGGTGCCAGGATGTCGGGAGGCATTGCTCCGAGATTCAACGATGAGGATAGCGTGTGGGCCATCGCCCAGCCCTCGGGGCTGTCGAAGGTCTCCCGCTCATAGTCGCGCAAGATCTCCTGGGCCTGGGCTTGACCGACGAGTGTGGCCGGAGCAGTCAGCGCTGCCAGGCAGGCGATCGCCAGACGCAAGCTCTCCGTCATTGTGACTTTCATGCTTTCACCGCTGCAGACGATTGATGATGTAGTTGGTGACGTCCGTGGCGCACGTCGAGCTGCCGCTGTCGATGCAGGCGGATGGGTTCCCCGGCGGCATGGTGTTGTTGATCTTCACTCGCAACGGACTGAAGGTGGTGAGTGCGCTGGCGACCAGATTTGGGCCCAACGCCGCACCGCCGCCATTACTGCCGTGACAGCTTGCGCACAGCTGTGCATAGCGGGTCTCTCCTGCGGTGATGCTCAATTGCAGCGGGTCCGGCGCGGGGGGTACGACATTGGTGACACCGAGCACCTGCAGGTTGCCAAAGGTGATCGGATCCTGCCTGATCAACGTCATGTTCAATTCATACAGCTGACTGCCAACCTGCGCGCTTGGGATGTAAAGGACACCGCCGTCGCGCACTCTGGCTGACTTGCTGTTCAGCGTCACTGCCGTGGAGTAGATCTGCGCCGACTGTAGCGTGAACTCGATGGGGTTGTCCTTGCTCAGTCGCAGTCCGGCGTTGACCACCCCGGTGCCCGGTACATCGACAACAGGCAAGGTGAGCAGGCCGGTGGCGCCATCGTAAGCGGCGTCTGCGGCCAGTGAAGGCGCTGCACCAGCCAGCCCTGCCACCAACAGACACATGGTGAGAAGAAAAGAGGTTTTGCTTGATGAATTTTGCATGAGTGCTCCATTCCCTGGGCTGTTTTGCCCGTTTATTGATTGCTGTTGAAGAACCCCCTGCACGGCTGGCGAGAGTATGCTGACACATAGAGCACCGATCTAGCCAGTCTCTTGCAGCTGGTTCTGATTCATCCAGTTGTATTCACATAGCCAACTCTCAGATCAGCACCAGGTGCTCCGCCCCGGCGCCCGCTACCGCACGCAGCGGCACGGCATGATCGAAGGTAACAAACACCCCGGCATGCTGCACAGCCAGCGCCAGCAGATAGGCATCGGTGAGCTGACGGGGATCGAACAGCTGTTGCCAGTCGAACATCTGCATATCCAGCAGAGCGATCAGGACGTTCACATCGAGCAAGGCGCGCATCAGACACCGAGCTCGTTGCGCAACTTGTCAACCGTGGCGTTGCTGACCAGTGTGTCACTGGTGGCAGACAGAGGCCGAAAACCGAAGCTGGCTTGTGGCTCTTTTATCTCATGACCTTGCGGCTGCTGAGGCGCGGAGCCCTGCAACAGTGCCTGTCGCGCCAGTGTCGAAATCACCTCGCCAGCGGTTTTACGCTGGCGCTGTGCCAGCTCCTTGATGGCGCTTAGAACTGAGTCGTCTATGTCTAGTGTGGCACGCATGAAGGAGCCTCCATATTGATGCACTGATGCTGTCGCATCAGATGCATCGGTGCAAGGCGCTGACTCCTGGAAACTTCCAACTCAGAACTTCAGCCACAGCTTCCTTCTGCACATTTGTCCACAGTATTGGAACTGTCTGTCACCTCATTCACTCCACTGTCATCGCAGGCGGCATTAAAATCGCACCAATAGCACGCACGCTCAACCCTCTCGACTCTATTTGGTGCAATAGCTGCCCGCGAAAAGCCTGAGATTGCTGTCATTTTTCGGTTGGCATGCGCCTTGCTATAGCTACAACGTGTGTAGTGCCACACCGCCCCACTTTCGCAACGACGTATCAGGAGACACAACCAATGAATATGATCAACGCGATTATCAAGCCCTTCAAACTTGATGACGTCAGAGAGGCCCTCTCGGAAATTGGAGTTCAGGGAATTACCGTCACGGAAGTCAAAGGTTTCGGCCGCCAGAAAGGACACACCGAGCTGTACCGCGGCGCCGAATATGTCGTCGACTTTCTGCCCAAAGTGAAAGTGGAAGTGGTCGTGAAGGACAGCGCACTGGAACAGACTATCGAAACCATCATCAAGGCGGCCAACACCGGCAAGATCGGCGATGGCAAAATTTTTGTTTACGACATTAAACAGGTTATCCGTTTCCGTACGGGTGAGACCTTTGACGATGCCATCTAACCTTTCAGGTTCAGGAGATTTCCAATGACTAATGTTTCTCGAATTCCAGCCACTCTGGCAGGCAAAGTAAAACGCACTGCCTGGTGGGGTCTGGCTGCAGCAGCCATGGCTCTCCCGCAGCTCGCAATGGCGCAGGACGCTCCGGTATACAACAACGGCGATATCGCTTGGATGCTGGTGTCGACTGCCTTCGTACTGTTGATGTCCATTCCTGGTCTTGCCCTCTTTTACGGTGGCATGGCGCGGGCCAAGAACGTGCTCTCTACGATGATGCAGATATTCTCCATTTTCTGCCTCATTTCGGTGCTGTGGGTGGTTTACGGCTACAGTATGGCCTTCAGTAACGGTGGCGCCTTCTTTGGCGGCCTGAGCAAGACGTTGCTGAGCGGTGTTGTTTACGACGCCAACGGCTTTTTCGTTGCTACCGCAACGTTCAGCAAAGGCGTTGTCATTCCCGAGATGCTGTTTGCCTTCTTCCAGCTCACGTTCGCTGCAATCACAGTGGCTTTGATTGCCGGTGGTTACGCTGAGCGCATGAAGTTCTCCGCCGTCCTGATCTTCTCGGTGCTGTGGTTCACCTTCTCCTACATCCCCTTGGCGCACATGGTCTGGTGGTGGCCAGGTCCTGATGCCTACACGAGCCCGGAAGTAGTAGCAGATCTTAACGCCACCGCAGGCTATCTGTGGCAGATGGGCGCGCTGGACTTCGCAGGCGGCACCGTGGTGCACATCAACGCTGGTATCGCAGGCTTGGTCGCTGCCTTGTTCCTGGGAAAACGTACTGGCTACGGCAAAGTGCCAATGGCACCGCACAACTTGACAATGACCATGCTGGGCGCTTCCCTGCTGTGGTTTGGCTGGTTCGGCTTCAACGCCGGCTCCAACCTCGAAGCCAACGGTTATGCAGTGCTGGCATTCGGCAACACGCTGATAGCAACGGCAGTAGCAGCCCTCACCTGGATGGCAGCTGAGTGGATTCTGAGAGGCCGTCCGAGCCTGCTGGGTATTCTGTCAGGCGCCGTTGCAGGCCTCGTGGCAATTACCCCGGCTTGCGGCTTTGTGGGCATTGGGGGCGCTCTGGTGATCGGTATGGTAGCGAGCATCGTGTGCTTCTTCGCAGTGGCCTACATCAAGAACATGCTGGGCTACGACGATGCGCTGGACGCATTCGGCATCCACGCAGTCGGCGGCATCGTTGGTGCAATCCTCACCGGTGTATTCGTCAACCCAGCTCTGGGTGGCGCAGGTTATGTGGTCGATGGCTGGGTCGGTCCGACGTTCGGCTATGACTCCGGTCAAATCCTGATCCAGGTGAAAGCAGTACTGGTTGCCGTGGTCTGGAGCGCAGTGGTGACTTCTGTCATCCTTGCAGCGCTCAAGTACACCATCGGTCTGCGTGTATCGCCTGAAGTCGAGTCCACTGGTCTCGACCTCTCCGAACACGGCGAATCTGCCTCTCACAACTAAGTCGGCACGAAGGCCCGTCGCTTCTGCAGCCGCAACAGCAATGCCCGTATCGCGAGATACGGGCATTTTTTTACTAAAAACCTGCCCAACGCGCAGTGGCTTTCCTCCGAGCCCCGCGCTTATACTCCCGGCGTCCGCCAACCTTATAACAACAATCAACGCTGACATTGCTGGCTGCCGATGACGCTGCCGACGTCACGCCCGGGAAGTCGCCATGTATCTGGTGTTTGTGCTGTTAGTTCTGATAGCGCTGATCGTGTTCGCGACAGCCAGACTCAAACTCAATCCCTTCATCACTCTGCTGCTGGCAGCCTTCATCGCGGCCTTTGCCTATGGCTTGCCCCTGCGTGACATCGAGACCACCATTCGTGGCGGGTTCGGCAGCATCATGGGCAACATCGGGCTGGTGATCGTGCTGGGCACGGTGATCGGCGTGATTCTGGAGCGCAGCGGCGCCGCGATCACCATGGCGCAGACCATCATCAAAGTGTTCGGGCAGCGCTTCCCGACGCTGACGATGACAAGTGTCGGGTTTCTGGTGTCGATCCCCGTATTCTGCGATTCCGGTTTTGTCATTCTCAATAGCCTCAAGCGCTCTGTGGCCCGCACGCTCAAAGCTTCTCCAGTGGCTATGACCGTGGCGCTGTCCACAGGTCTTTTCGCCACCCACACGCTCGTGCCGCCTACGCCGGGGCCGATTGCTGCCGCCGGTAACCTCGGACTGGGCGACAACCTGGGGCTGGTGATTCTCGTGGGATTGGGGTTTGCGGTGATCGCTGCGCTGACCGGCCTGGCCTGGGCACACTTCAGCCAGCATCTGCCGAGCGCGGAGCTGGACGAGCCCGAAGAGGTCAGTGGCGCGCATCAGCATGACGACGAGTCTGCGCTGCCGCGTGATCTGCCCGGGCCCGGCAGGGCTTTCGCCCCCATCTTAGTGCCAATTCTGTTGATCTGTCTGGGGTCGGTGGTGAACTATCCCGGCGCCCCCCTGGGGCAGGGCGCACTCTATGAGGCGCTGAATTTTCTGGGCAAACCGGTGAATGCGCTGATGGTAGGGCTGGGCTGCGCAGTATTGTTGTTGCGTGGCGAGGGCCGGGTGGCGAAGTTCAGCGACTACATTGGCAAAGGGCTGGTGATTGCCGCGCCGATTCTGCTGGTGACGGGCGCGGGCGGTGCCTTCGGTGCAGTGCTCGCCGCGACGCCATTGGGAGACTTTCTCGGCAGCAGTCTCTCCTCCCTCGGAATCGGGATGTTGATGCCTTTTCTGGTAGCTGCCGCGCTGAAGACCGCACAGGGCTCCTCGACGGTCGCGATGGTGACGGCCTCGGCGCTGGTGGCGCCATTGCTGCCGCAGATGGGACTCGACAGTGACATGGGGCGGGTACTCACGGTGATGGCGATCGCGGCCGGTTCGATGACGGTCTCCCATGCCAATGACAGTTATTTCTGGGTGGTGGCGCAGTTCAGCAGGATGGATGTCGCCACCGCCTATCGCGCGCACACCGCCGCCACGCTGGCCATGGGGATCGTCACGATCATCGCGGTGCAGCTGGTTGCGCTGGTGGTTTTATGATGGTGGTGTTTTGAGGTTCATTTCATGCGAGTGCTGATCGCGCCGGATTCGTTCAAGGAGTGCCTGAGCGCGCAGGCCGTGGCACGAGCCATCGCCGAGGGCTGGCGCCGGGCAGCACCGCAGGATGTGCTGGTGGAGATGCCTCTGGCGGATGGCGGTGAGGGCACGACGGTGGCGCTGGTCAACGCCGCTGCGGGCACGCTGCACGCCTGTACGGTGAGCGGCCCGCTGGGCACCCCGGTCACTGCCCACTACGGGCTGATCGACGCTGGCAGCACGGCCGTCGTGGAAGTGGCAGAGGGCAGTGGTCTGCACCTCGTGGCGCCGGAGCAGCGCGATGCCCTGCGCGCCTCCAGCAGCGGCACCGGCGAATTGATTCTCGCGGCGCTGCAGAGCCGGCCCCGGCGAATGATCATCGGGCTGGGTGGCAGCGCGACCACCGATGCTGGCGTCGGCCTGCTGCAGGCACTGGGCGCCCGCTTCACGGATGTACAGGGTCAGCTTCTGGAGCGCGGTGGAGGAGCACTGATCAATCTCGCTCATATCGACATTGCGCCCGTACTCGAACGCTTGTCCGGCATCGAAATTATCGTGGCGACCGACGTGACCAATGATCTGCTCGGTCCGCGCGGTGCTGCAGCGGTGTACTCCCCGCAGAAGGGCGCCTCGGCCGAACAGGTGGCGGAGCTGGAGCGTGGCCTGCAGCACTATGCCGCGCGTGCCCGTTCGCACGGGCTTGTCGTAGACGGATTTCCCAGCAGTGGCGCAGCCGGTGGTATTGGCGGATCGCTTGCCGGCTTGCTTAGGGCCCAGATCGTCTCCGGCGTGGAGATGGTGATGAATACAGTGGGGCTGGAGCAGCAGCTGCGTGAGGCCGACATCGTCATCACGGGCGAGGGCAGTCTCGACGCCCAGAGCGCGGCGGGCAAGGTGCCTGCGGGTGTCTGTCGACTGGCGCAGCAACATGGCGTGCCAGTGATCGCGCTGGCGGGAGTGGTCGGTACATCGTTGCAGGCATTGCACGAGCACGGGCTCACGGCAGCGTTCAGCATCGCTCCGGGTCCGTTGACACGCTCGGACGCACTGACGAATGCGGCACAGCACATTGCCAGAACTGCAGAGCAGATCGCGCGCCTGGTGCACGGCGTTCGGTTCTCATAAATTTGTAGGGAAAACGTTCCAGAACAACCACCACTGCCGGAGTAATAAAATGACAATACGTCTCCGCTTGCCCCGTTCGAACCTCTCCGCACTGCTGGCGGTTTTTATCTCTCCCTGGCTCCTCGCGCAATCATCAGCGCAGGAGTTGCTGCGCCTCGACCACTACGTGCAGGTGGTGTCAAAGGCACCATCGATGGAGGGCGAGATGGCACGTATCTACGTGCGTGAGCGTACTCTGCCGGGAACGCCGCTGCGCAGTGCCGATCTCGAGGGCAAAGTGGTCCTGTTCATTCACGGCGCGGGCACGCCGGCCGAGGTGGCCTTCGATGTTCCGGTCGAGGGCTATAGCTGGATGGCCTATCTGGCCGAGGCGGGTTACGACACCTTCGCCATGGACACCACGGGTTATGGACGCTCGACCCGGCCCCATGTGATGAATGATCTGTGCAACCTCTCCGAAACGGCGCAGCAGGATTTCATTCCCGGCATGCTGTCAGCGCCCTGTGTGCCGAGTTACCCGTTCACTGCCACGACGATCGAATCGGACTGGCACGACATCAACGCAGTAGTTGATTACCTGCGGGAGATGCGTGGCGTCGACAAGGTGCATCTGGTGGCGTGGTCGCTGGGCGGACCGCGCGCGGCCGGTTATGCGGCGCTTTATCCAGACAAGGTCGAGCGTCTGGTGCTGCTGGCCCCTGCCTACAGCCGCAACCGCGCTGCCATGCCGGAGGCAGTGCCCGTGCCAGGTGCCGCATTCACCAAACAATCGCAGCTCGACTTCGATAATGGCTGGGACCGTCAGATCGCCTGCGCTAATCAGGTCGAAGCCCATGTCAGACCGGCCGTGTGGCAGGACATGCTCGCCTCCGATCCTGTCGGCGCTACCTGGGGCACCGGCGTACGGCGTGCACCGAACACGCCGATCTGGGGCTGGACCCGCGAGGTCGTCGCCGCCACCAAAGCGCCGATGCTGTTGGTAGCGGGCATTCACGACGCGCAGGTGCCACCCGCCCGCGTCAATGAAATGTACGAGGATCTCGGTGCCAGCGAGAAGGTGCTGCTCGACCTAGGCTGTTCCTCCCATAACGCGATGTGGGAGATCAATGCCCCACTGCTCTTCGACGCCTCGCTGCAATGGCTGCGCGATGGCACGGTGGATGGGCAGAGCAATGGCATTGTGCGCAAGGGCTATTCTGAGTAGCTTATGGAATAGAGGGGTCAGAGTAAAAATACA
>CAIOZF010000122.1 GCA_903862645.1 uncultured Gammaproteobacteria bacterium | reverse complement strand
CTTGGTAGCCGCAGCTGCGGGCACAAAGCAGGACCAGTACCGGCCGCATGCGTTTGCCCCCGGCATCGACGATGTAGTGGCCAATGCTTTCAACAAGCGGCACATTCGAATGCAATTGATCAACTACAAAGCCGTTAACAGCTTCAAAGTCTGCCGTGACCACTGCGCGGATTTTTTTGTACATGGGGCTACCGTGAAAGGTCCTGCTGTTTGCGCATGCGATCGGGAAAATGACTCTGCGCAGCTGCATCACAAAATTGTGCCTGCATGCTAGGGGCGAAGTCCGAGGCTGTCAAGGCGATGACGCCGTCGGTGTCGTGGATAACAGTACTAGAGAAGTGGATAATTTGTCTGGAGCGCACTTGCCTCTGTTGGGATGTTCCCGTAAAATGCCCGCCCCTATAGGCACCGCTGGATGAATGACTTAGCCCGGTGCTGGCAGAATTCAAAGCTATACCCAATGTGGAGTTATTTATGTACGCGGTAATTGAAAGTGGTGGCAAGCAACATCGAGTTGTAGAGGGTGAAATCCTCAAACTGGAGAAACTGGAAGCCGCTACAGGTGAACAAGTCAGTTTTGACAAGGTATTGATGGTTGGCGAAGGCGAGTCTGTCAAGATTGGCGCACCCTACGTTGAAGGCAGCAAGGTCACAGCAGAAGTGGTCTCTCAGGGCCGGGCAAAGAAAGTGACTATCCTGAAATTCCGTCGTCGTAAGCACCATTTGAAGCATCAGGGCCACAGACAGTGGTTTACCGAAGTCAAGATCACAGGCATTTCAGCATAAAGTCGGGCGTAAGCTGGCAGGAGTAGACAAATGGCTCATAAAAAAGCAGGTGGTAGTACCAGTAACGGCCGCGATTCCCAGTCGAAGCGACTTGGTGTCAAGAGATTCGGTGGCGAAAACGTATTGGCAGGAAACATTATCGTGCGTCAGCGCGGCACGCATTTTCATCCTGGCGTGAATGTCGGCCTTGGTAAGGATCACACGCTGTTTGCAACCGTACACGGCAAAGTCAAGTTTGAAGTGAAGGGTCCGGATCGCAGGAAGTTCGTCAGTATTGTTCCTGCCTGATAAGGCGCCGTTCTGGTTCTTTGTTCGGCGCGCCAGCCTTGGCCGGCCAACTGAAGCATAAAAAGCCTCGTCATCTGACGGGGCTTTTTTGTATGGGCTTTCGGGCCCATTCCAAGTGTATTATTTTGCGGAAGACGCACTGTCTTTTGACCTGGCAGGTATGACATGAAATTCGTTGATGAAGCCGAGATATCTGTGGAAGCCGGCAAGGGCGGCAATGGCTGCATGAGCTTTCGCAGAGAGAAGTTCATCGCCAAGGGTGGCCCTAACGGTGGCGATGGAGGCGACGGCGGTAGTGTCTATCTGATGGGTGACGGCTCGCTGAATACATTGGTGGATTTTCGTTATCAGCCCCAATACCGTGCGCAATCTGGGATGGGAGGCGGCAGTAAGGGCTGTACCGGTCGCAGTGGCGAGGATCTGGTTGTGCGTGTGCCTGTGGGCACCAGCGTGGTGGACTCCGACACCGAAGAGTTGATTACAGATATCTCTCAAGAAGGGCAGATAGTCCTGGTCGCCAAGGGCGGTATTCACGGGCTGGGAAATACCCGTTTCAAGTCCAGTACCAATCGCACACCGACCAAGACGACCACTGGCACGCCTGGTGAGTTTCGTGTTCTGCAGCTGCAGCTGAAAGTATTGGCGGACGTGGGCTTGCTGGGAATGCCTAATGCCGGCAAATCGACGCTGATTCGTGCGGTGTCCTCTGCAAAGCCCAAAGTTGCCGACTATCCCTTTACCACGCTGGTTCCAAATCTGGGTGTGGTGCGGGTGAGCGCCGAACGCAGCTTCGTGATGGCTGACATACCCGGTGTGATTGAGGGAGCCTCGGAAGGTGCGGGTTTGGGGTTCCGATTCCTGAAGCATCTTTCCCGGACGCGCCTGCTCTTGCATCTGTTGGATGTAGCGCCATTGGACGATTCCGATCCCGTGGAGCATGCACGCAAGATCGCCGAGGAGCTGGAAAAATTCAGCCCGACTCTGGCGAAGAAGCAACGGTGGCTCGTGCTGAACAAGTTGGATCTGATTCCCGAGGAAGAGCGTGAGGAGCTTGTCGAGCGGCTGGTTCGTGAGCTCGACTGGCAGGGGAAGGTATTCAAAATTACGGCGATCAGCGGTGAAGGCTGCCCTGACTTGTGTCAGGCGATAATGGTCTCTGTGGAAGAGCATCGCAAACGCCTTCTGGAAGATCCTGACTATCAGGAACTGCAGGCCGAGTTGGATCGTGAGATGGAATACGAAATTCGCAAGAGCATTGAAAGCAGTCGCGCGGGTAGAGGTGTAGATGGCGACGAAATGCTCGATGACGATGATCTGGAAGAGGAAGATTTCTGAGGAAGGGTCAGGCAACTGACCTGTCGCAATAATCTGGAGATGAGATTGCAGCGCGATGCGTAAAGATCTGCTTAAAACACGATGCTGGGTTGTCAAAATCGGCAGTTCGCTGATCACCAACAATGGTCTGGGACTGGACAAGGATGCTATTGCTGCCTGGGTAAATCAGCTGGTGACTCTGCAGCGCCAGGGCATTCAAGTGGTGTTGGTGTCCTCAGGCGCGGTTGCTGAGGGTGTCGCCAGGCTGGGATTGAAGAAGCGGCCAAAGGAGATTCACCTTCAGCAGGCGGCTGCGGCGGTGGGGCAGATGGGGCTCATTCAAACCTACGAAAGTTGTTTCATGCAGTACGGCGTGCACACAGCTCAGATTCTGCTTACCCACGATGACCTCTCCAATCGCACTCGCTACCTGAATGCCCGCAGCACGCTGACGACGTTGGTCAGCATGAACGTCGTGCCTGTCATCAATGAGAACGATACCGTTGCCACGGCAGAGTTGTGCTTCGGCGACAATGATACTCTCGGCGCATTGGTGGCCAACCTGGTCAATGCCGACGCTCTTGTGATCCTGACGGATCAGAAGGGGTTGCACCAATCGGACCCACGTCAGAATCCCGACGCCCCGGTAATCAGTACCGCGATGGCCGGCGATCCCAGGCTTGCCGCTATGGCTGGCACCAGCAACAACGTCGGGCGTGGTGGCATGATCACCAAGGTGTCTGCTGCAAAGCTGGCGGCGCGTTCAGGTGCATGTACGATTATCGCCAATGGTCGTGAAAGTAATGTACTTGTGAGGTTGGCGCAGGGCGAGGAGATTGGCACGTTGCTGTTGCCCGAAAAGCAGCCGGTTGCGGCTCGCAAGCAGTGGCTTGCAGGGCAGCTCAAGGCTAAAGGGCAGCTCGTGATTGACGCCGGAGCGGTGAATGTGCTCAAGAATTCAGGTCGCAGCCTGCTTCCTGTAGGGGTGATTTCCGCAAAGGGTAGTTTTGATCGCGGCGAGGTAGTGACTTGTGTTGATGAACAGGGTCAGGAAATTGCTCGTGGCTTGGTCAACTATGACAGCAAAGAAGTTGCTCGGCTCTTACGTTGCAGCAGTGACCGCATAGAGGAGCTGCTTGGCTATTCAGGAGAGGCAGAAGTTATTCACCGTGACAACATGGTCATCGTCGAATAGTCGCCTAAGGCAGACATTTTCGCAGCCATGAAAAAACCGGCATCAGCCGGTTTTTAATATGTGCTGCTTTCGCCCCTGCCGCATGGGTACCGTGCGGCAGACCGACGAACTGCTATCTTCAGGCTACTTTCAGAGCAAGAATTGCAGAGTTCAGGCGGCTCTTGTGACGGGCGGCCTTGTTCTTGTGAATGATTCCCTTATCAGCCATGCGATCGATAACAGGTACAGCCGCATTGTAGGCAGCGGTGGCTGTTTCGTAGTTACCGGTCTGGATTCCGGCAATGACTTTTTTCAGATAGGTACGAACCATTGAGCGAAAGCTCGCGTTATGACGACGACGGACCTCGCCTTGACGGGCGCGCTTTCGAGCTTGTGCAGAGTTAGCCAACTGGTGCTCCTTTAATGCATGTTCAGTTTAAGATGAACAGTTCAGTGTGAGTACGGATCGCGGCAGGCCCAGGTTCAGTTTTTTGCTGAATGGGCAACGAAAATATTACGTTTCGTTAGCCGAATTTGAGACGCGACACTATGCCGCCTTCGAGTAAAGTTGTCAACAAAGAAGTATGTCTCCATTGGTTGATCATCTTGGTGATGTGGGCGCGCTAGAGGGCAGTGAAGAGGTCGAATCTGAGCACGGCCATCATAGTTCATGGACGGCCCTCGGGCCGGGTGGAGGGAAAAAGCGCTGCTTTCTCGTCTGTGCGGCACTATAATGGCCGCCTTTGATCGTGCAGGCGACAGATTCTCTAGTCACCCGTTGCACTACAGCCCAATTCAGACACAGGACGATTCATGATTATCAAGCCTAAAGTTCGCGGTTTCATCTGCATCAATGCCCACCCGCAGGGTTGCGCGGCCAACGTGCAGGAGCAGATTGCTTTTACCAAAGCGCAGGGTCCGGTGGTCGATGGGCCAAAGACTGTGCTTGTGCTTGGGTGTTCAACCGGCTACGGATTGGCGTCCCGAATTACCGCGGCCTTCGGCAGCGGAGCCAGGACTCTGGGCGTCTGTTTCGAGAAACCGCCGACCGAGGCCAAGACTGCCTCTGCCGGCTACTACAATACGTCTGCATTCCATGATGCAGCGCTTGCCGAAGGTCTGTATGCCCACACCATCAATGGCGATGCATTCTCCTCCGATTGCAAGCAGCAGGTGGTAGAACTGCTAAATAGTGGTATCGGCAAAGTTGATCTGTTGGTTTACAGCCTTGCCGCTCCACGCCGCACTGATCCAGTATCCGGGGAGATTTACTCGTCCGTCCTCAAACCTATCGGTGCTGCCTATACAGCCAAGAATCTGAACACTGATACGCTGAAGATCACCGACATCACTGTCGAGCCTGCCAGCGAAGATGAGATTGCCGCAACGGTTAAGGTCATGGGGGGAGAGGATTGGGAGTTGTGGATGCAGACACTGAAGGCTGCCGACCTCCTGACTCAAGGATGCCAGACAGTTGCCTATACCTACTTGGGTGACAAACTAACCTGGCCGATCTATGGTCATGCCACTATCGGTAAGGCCAAGGAAGATCTGGATCGAGCCGCAAGCGCAATCAGCTCCAATCTCAAGGGTCTCGCAGGCACTGCTCGTGTCGCAGTCCTGAAGGCGCTTGTGACTCAAGCCAGCTCTGCCATACCGGTCATGCCGCTATACCTGTCCATTCTGATCAAGGTAATGAAGGAAGATGGCAGCAACGAGGGGTGTATCGAGCAGATCCAGCGGTTGTTCACTGAGTGCTTGTTCAGCGGCAAACCGAGGCTCGACAAGGTCGGTCGTTACCGTGTGGACGACAAAGAGCTGAATCCCGTCATTCAATCCAAAGTGGAGGCGATCTGGCCTCAGGTGACGGAAGAGAATCTGCTGCAGCTAACCGATTACCAAGGCTACCACAGCGATTTCCTGAAGTTGTTTGGTTTTGGCGTGGGCGGCATCGACTATGACGCAGAGACCACCCCTCTGGTGGCCACCAACTTTTGACACCGCTTTGTGCGCTCGCTGATCAGTTGCCGGTGGTCGCCGGCAATATGGTCTGGAGCCAAGGGTCAAGGGTTTCCCACTCCATGGCGAACATGTGGGCCGACATGAACACCAACCCTGCGTCTACTTGAGCACCGGCAGCACGTAGTGCTGTTGCCGTCTCATCAAGCCGATCCTGCCAGCCCGCTTCATCCTGGTCACCTATGCGCAGGTAAATTGGCATGTCGGCGAGTGCGCGCAGGTTCAATCCGCGTGGAACCAGAGCCGGCACCGCCATGATTCCCGCATAATCCTGTGGCGCTGCCGCCGCGATCTCCAGCGCCGACATGCCTCCGTTGGAGATGCCTGCCAGCAAGGTCCTGCCTTTGCTGATCCTTTCGTCTTTCTGCAAAGCGTCAATAAGGAGAGGAATCAGTCGATTGTTGTCGCCGCGAAAGGATCGTCCATTGGGCGATACCGGCGTGGCCACCACCCAGCCACGGTCGACCAGATCCTGCCCCACTCCACCCTGGACGTCTCTGGCTATGCCCTCATCACCGGAACCACCGCCCATAAGGATGACCAATGGGAAGGCTGCTTCGGACCTGATTTCTGGAATCAGCAGGTAGACTCCCAGTGTGCTGGCGTCGCTCAGGGTAATCTCCATTCGTTCTGCGTGACCGAGAGCGGAAGTTGCCATCAGGCACATTGCAATCGTATGGAGGATCAGTTTCTTCATCGGTTTCTCCGGTCGCAGGGAAATGTTGGCTACGCTTTTCAGTGGTCCGCGTAAGTTGAGGTTTTTTCACCGGCCTTGTCACCGATACAGGCATTCAGGTTGCATAAAGGTTGCGTAATACAGAGTGCAGTATAAACGGCACTGCAAGGCGAGACTATGGCGATTGCAAGAGACATGAGTGGGCAAATGCTGACTGTATATTACAGAATTTTGACAGTTCAATTACGGTGCGGCGGGGTGACTTATTGGACATTATTGGTGCAGGAAATTTGTACCCGAATGCTGAAAAAAGTCGTGCCATTTCAAGTCGTTTCGCAAACTATATTTTTCTTTGCTACACTATTGACGGCACCCGGATGCCGCCCTATTATGCGCGCCGTCTGTACCTCCCTTCCAACTATTCTGATACCCAAATATGCGTATTTCGAGTTTGCTTGTAGCCCTGTTGTTTGCAGCGGTCACGTTTTCATTGTGGGCGCTGATTAATCGCCCTACCGAAGTCGTGCCCTGGCCTGAGCAAATCAGTGGCTTCGCTTTCTCCCCGTTCCGCGCCAATCAGAACGGTATCCTCAATATCATGCCCAGCACAGAGGAAATCAGCGAGGACGTAGCCTTGTTGTCTGGCAAAGCCAAGGCATTGCGAACCTATTCCAGTCTGCGCAGCCTGGCGGAAATTCCCGCAATTGCGGCTCAGCATGATCTGGAGATCACTCTCGGCATCTGGCTAGGTACAAATGATGTGACTGACCAGCAGGAAATTGAGGCTGGTATTGCTCTGGCAAACACCTATGACAACATCACCCGCGTCATGGTCGGCAACGAAACGACACTGCGCGGCGAGTTCAGCATGGAAGAAATGGCCGCGATGCTGGAGCGCGTCAAAAGCCAGGTGACTCAGCCGGTCAGCACAGCCGAGCCTTGGCATGTCTGGCTCAGCCATCCTGAGTTGGCAGAGCACGTTGATTTTCTGACCGTGCACATGCTGCCCTACTGGGAAGGCATAGATGTCGATCTGGCCGAAGAATACATCATCGACAAGATGAAGCAGTTGGAAGAGGCCTTTCCCGATAAGCCGATCCTGATTGGTGAAGTGGGCTGGCCATCGGATGGTCGAACTCGCGAAGCAGCGGTAGCCAGTGAAGCCAACGAAGCATTGTTTCTGCGTCGCTTCCTGCACCGTGCTGAACAGGAAAATTACGAGTACTTCCTGATGGAGGCATTTGATCAGCCCTGGAAGGCGCAGAACGAAGGCGGTGTGGGAGCGTATTGGGGTGTCTATGACGTCAAGCGCAACCCCAAGTTCTCGTTTGCCGAACCAATCGTCCGCGTTCCTGACTGGCGTGTGCTGGCGGCGATTTCCATTCTCAGCTCTGTGATCATGCTCGGGTTTTTCTTCGCCAACAGTCAAACGCTGCGAACGAAGGGCCATGGCCTCATGGCACTGGTAGCTTCTGGTGCGGCGACAGTGCTGGTGTGGATTATCTATGACTACTCGCAGCAATACCTGACTGTGGCATCCTTTATCGTTGGCGTGCTGCTGGTTATAGGCATGTTGGGTGTGATTACCATTCTGCTGATCGAAGCACACGAATGGGCGGAGGCTCACTGGTACACCACACGTCGTCGTCAGATCACCCCGACGCAACTGAATCTGTCACGTGTGCCAAAGGTGTCTATCCACGTTCCTGCTTACAACGAGCCAGCGGACATGATGATTGAGACGCTCGATGCACTCGCGCTTCTTGATTACCCCGATTTTGAAGTATTGGTTATCGACAACAATACCCGTGACGAGGCTGTATGGCGTCCTGTCGAAGCGCATTGTGCCAAGCTCGGCGAGCGCTTTCGTTTCTTCCACGTGGCCCCGTTGTCAGGCTTCAAAGCGGGGGCGCTGAACTTTGCACTGGAGCGTACCCACAAGGACGCCGAAGTCATTGCCGCCATCGACAGCGACTATCAGGTCGAGCCGAACTGGCTGCGTGATCTGGTCGGTGCTTTCGAGAATCCGAAGATTGCCATCGTGCAATCGCCGCAGGATTACCGTGATCACGACGACAATGCCTTCAAGTCGATGTGTTTCGCCGAGTACCGTGGTTTCTTCGAGATCGGGATGATTACGCGCAACGAGCGCAATGCCATAATTCAGCACGGCACCATGACGCTGGTGCGTCGTGCGGTGCTCGACGAACTGGGTGGCTGGGGCGAATGGTGCATCACTGAGGATGCGGAACTTGGTCTGCGTATCTTCGAAGCCGGCTATGAAGCCATGTATCTTTCTTACAGCTACGGCCGCGGTTTGATGCCCGACACCTTTATTGACTACAAGAAGCAACGTTTCCGCTGGGCATACGGTGCGATGCAAATTCTGCGTCGTCACACCTCACAATTATTCAGCACCAAGAAGTCTACATTGACCATGGGCCAGCGTTATCACTTCCTCGCGGGCTGGTTGCCCTGGGTTGCTGACGGTTTCAACCTGATCTTCAACATGGCCGCCATTGCCTGGTCCATCGCGATGATTGTCTCTCCGACGCAAATCGATGCGCCATTGATGATGTTCTCTGTGTTGCCGCTGTCGTTGTTCGTGTTCAAGCTGTCGAAGATGGTTTACCTGTATCGTTCCAGAGTGAAGGCGAATCTGCGCCAGACTTTTGCCGCAGCTGTTGCTGGGTTGGCGTTGTCGCACACCGTTGGACTCGCGACGCTCAAGGGGCTTTTCACTGACGACATGCCGTTTGTGCGCACGCCCAAGTGTGCTCGCCCCTCAGCAGTATTGCAGGCGCTGACCGCAGTGCGCGAAGAATTGCTGATGCTGATCAGTCTGTGTCTGGCGGTCTTCGCGCTCAGTCTGGTGCCGCGAGAGTATGGCAGCCCCGATCTGCGCGTCTGGAGCTTCGTGCTGCTTATCCAGGCGATTCCGTATGGCGCGGCTGTGCTGGTGTCGTTCGTGAGTTCTTTCCGCTGGCCTGCTCGTCTGCTCGGTGGTGGCATCAAGCGCAACATGCTCCCGAGAGTTCCCAGAGCCCAGAAGGGCACATGATCCACAAGGATTGAGTTACACCCGCTTTTACAGCAAGGTAAGGTTTAAACCTGGTTCGCCGGGTTCTTCAGGGCCGCCATTTGGCGGCCCTTTTTTTTTGTGGAAATTTCAGATCTGGAAACGTTTTCCAATTCTAGATCCCAATGAGTTAGTGGCTGTCCTTGTGGTCGGTTTCGGGTAGTCTTTTGTCATGAGCAACGCCACATCGTCACGGTTCCAATTTCTGACCAGCCCCTGGGCGCAGATTCATTTCTGTGTACTGCTGTGGGGATTCACCGCTATTCTCGGCAAACTCATCAGCATGCCGGCACTGCCATTGGTATGGTGGCGAATGCTCATGGTGGCAGCGGTGTTGTTGCTCCTGCCCAGAGTCTGGCGCGGTCTGCTGGCCATGTCGCGGCGGCATCTGCTGGGATTCAGTGCAGTGGGGGTACTGGTTGCGTTGCACTGGCTGACCTTCTATGGCGCCATCAAGCTGGCGAATGCCTCGGTGGCAGCGACCTGTATGGCATTGGTTCCAATTTTTCTGAGTTTCATGGAACCCATGCTTACCGGCAGTCGCTTTCGACGCAGTGAACTCGCCCTCGGAGTGCTGGTCCTGCCAGGTATTGCACTGGTGGTTGGAGGCACACCGGACGCTATGAATACCGGTATCGCCGTCGGTGTGCTCTCGGCTTTGCTGGTGGCTTTGTTCAGTGCGTTGAACAAACGCCTCATCGCTCATGCCGATGCGTTGAGTGTGACCGCACTGGAGATGCTCAGTGGTGGTTTATTTCTGCTTCTGCTCGCAGGTGTCTTCACTTATCTGCCGCTAACGGAACACACCACGGCATTGTGGCCGAGGCCTGATGAAATGTTTTTGTTGCCGGCAGGGGACGACGTTGGATACCTGCTGATACTCGCTTTCGTCTGCACGCTGTTGCCGTTTGCGCTTTCGCTGCATGCCTTGCGGCGTTTGTCAGCCTATGCCAGTGCACTCGCGGTGAATCTCGAACCGATCTACGCGATCCTGCTTGCGATTGCGATTCTAGACGAGCAGCGCGAACTGCATCTCGGTTTCTATGTGGGCGTTCTGGTTATTCTGAGCGTCGTTTTCATATACTCGTTGCAAAGGCGGCGCTGAGTCGTTACAAACACATTGTTGAATCACAAAGGGAGAGACTGGTGACCACACTGGATACGAAAGAAGACATACTCGCCGCCAATCTTGAGGAAGAAGCGTCCGTTCTGGAGACGTTCAAGGAGCTGACCGGGCGTTGTCCCGGCGAGAATAGCGAGGTACTGCGCGCCTGGCTCAAGACGAGACTTGCCGATGCGGCCACAGACGGAGAGATCGGCTTTTATGTCGATGAATTTGGCGCCAAGGATGTTCGTGAGGTGCCTGCCAGCGAGGCGCTGCTGATGTTGAATCAGCCTGCCATCTGGTCGGAGCATAGCGAGATAATGCTGCATGCCTATTTGCTGTCGCATGGCGGTTGAGACACCGAACACATGACAAATATCGATCACGCCTTGTTGACCGACCTGGGGGGCTGCGCTGATAGCAGGTAATCTTACTGACAGGTCTTTTCTGGCACAGACCGCCGACACCCCGAATCTGCCCGTCCTGCCCAACGCCAACGTGATCAAGGTGGGTGGCCAAAGTTTCTCCTCGGCGTTGGCGCAGTTGTGCGCAGCCGTCATGTGTTTGCGATTGGTCTCGATCTGGGTCTGCCGACCGGAGTGCTGGCGCAGGTGTCAGTAGCCGACGCGCTGGGCGGAGCTGCGTGGAGGTAATCTGCAGACGCTGCCCTTCGACGAGGCGCTGTTAGATGGGTTGAGCAATGCGCGTCTGGTCAAAATGTCCTCAGTGGTAAGAGATAGCAGAGACAATGGTAAGTAGAAGATCCGCTTTAAAATGGTTGAGCGTCGCCGGCCTGACTGGAGCAACCGGAGCATGGTTGTGGCGGCGTACGCAACCGGCTCCGGAGATCCGCCCGGCGGCACCGACCGGCGCACCCATCGAGTTTGATCAAAGCATCGGCGTCCGCATCAGCCCGGTGGGGCTCAATCCACTGCGCATCCCCGAGTTACTGCAGGGTGAGGTCACCGGGACGGAGCGCGAGTTCAGGCTTCAACTGCAGGAAGGGGTGACGCGGTTCCTCCCCGATCGAGACACTGAAACTCTAGGTTTTAACGGCACTTACCTGGGTCCGACCCTGCGCTTGCGGACCGGGGAGGCGGTGGCGATCAATGTCGGCAACAGCATGCGCGAGGCGACCACGGTGCACTGGCACGGGTTGCATGTGCCGGCGAAGCAGGATGGAGGTCCACATCAAGTTTTGGCGCCAGGGGCTCAGTGGCGCTCCAGCTTCACGCTGGATCAGAAGGCCTCTACCTGCTGGTACCACTCGCACATGCTCCACAAGACCGGCCTGCAGGTTTATAAGGGGCTGGCCGGCATGATTCTCGTCGAGGACGAGGAGAGCAAGGCATTGGCACTGCCCTCCCTGTATGGAATCGATGACATTCCTGTGATTCTCCAGGATCGTACCTTTGCCGAGGATGGCTCACTGGACTATCCCACCGACGTCAGCACACTGATGCGAGGTGTGCGTGGTGATACGCTGCTGGTCAATGGCACGCTTGGCCCCTATATCGATGTCGGTCACGACAAGATCCGTTTCCGCATCCTCAACGGCGCCAACGCCCGCACATTCACATTGGCTTTCAGCGACGGCCGCTCATTTCAATTGATTGCCGGTGATGCCTCGTTTCTGGAGACTCCTCTGGTCGTCACCGAGGTGGTGCTGGCGGTGGGTGAACGTGCCGAGATCGTCGTGGCGATCGCGCCGGGTGAGGAGCTGCAGCTGGTCAATCTGCCTGTGTCGCGGGAGCCCCGCAGTTATGCCAACCTGATGAACGGCATGATGAGAACTCTGGATCAGGATCCCTTCGATGTCCTGCTGATCAGGGCCGCCGCGACACTCATCAATGCCCCCGAGATTCCCGCAGTGTTGACGCAGATTGTGCGGCTGCGTGTCGAGGATGCCACCGTCACTCGCAAGTTCATCCTGGAGATGGGCAATGGCCCCGGCAACGGCGGTGGACGAGAGGGGCGTGGTGCCGGAGGTGGTGGCAATGGTGGTGGCAATGGCGGCGGCTACGGCGGAGGCATCTTCAAGATCAACAGCAACATGATGAACATGGACCGCATCAATTTCGAGGTCAAGGAAGGTACGACAGAGATCTGGGAAATTGAGAATCAGTCGCCCATGATCCACCCGTTTCATATCCACAAGGTCGCCTTTCAGGTGCTGGATCGCAACGGAGTGCCCCCGCCTCCCGACGAAAGCGGGCTCAAGGATACGGTGCGCGTGCACATTGCGGAGACGGTGCGGGTGATTGCCCGGTTTGCGGACTTCCCTGACCCGGAGACCCCCTACATGTATCACTGCCATATCCTCGAACACGAGGATCACGGCATGATGGGGCAGTTTGTGGTCGTCTGATATTCCCCGTATTATCAGCGTCCGCTCTCCGTCGCAGAGCATTTAAATAACGTTTTACGAGCACACCAACAGCACATCAACCCTTTACAGATTTTGATCGAGAGCATCCATGGGCGCACAGTGGAAAGTTAAACACAAAGAGCTTGCAGCGAATGCCAAAGGCCGCATTTTCACCAAACTGACCAAGGAAATCATGGTGGCCGCGCGCAATGGTGCCGACCCCGACATGAACCCGCGCCTGCGGCTGGCAGTGGAAGCGGCCAGGAAGGCCTCCATGACCCGCGAGACGCTGGAGAGAGCGATCAAGAAGGGCGCAGGTTTGCTGGAAGATGCCGTGCATTACGAGAAGGCGATTTATGAGGGCTTCGCGCCCCATCAGGTCCCCGTGATTGTCGAGTGCCTCACTGACAATACCAATCGCACCTACTCCAGCATGCGCGTGCTGTTCCGCAAGGGGCAGCTGGGCAATTCCGGCTCCGTGTCCTGGGACTTCGACTATCTGGGCATGATCGAGGCCAGCCCGAAGACGCCGGATGCCGATCCCGAACTGGCAGCCATCGAGGCGGGCGCACAAGACCTGGAGCCGAGCGACGAGGGTGCGACGCTGTTCTTGACTGACCCGACCGATCTGGATGCCGTGTGCAAGGCGTTACCGAGTTATGGATTTACTGTGGAGTCGGCCAAACTGGGTTACCGTGCAAAGAATCCTGTCAGCCTTGGCGCGACCGAGCGTGAAGAAGTCGAAGCGTTCCTCGACGCGATCGATGGCGACGACGATGTGCAGACTGTTTACGTCGGCTTGGCAGCGGAATAATTTCTCATCAGAAGTACAGGAGCACTGGTCATGAGCAAGATCGACATTGGCATCAAAGAGTCGGATCGCATCAAGATTGCCGAAGGACTGAAGCACCTGCTGGCAGATACTTACACGCTCTATCTGCAGACGCATAATTTCCACTGGAACGTGACAGGCCCGCATTTTCGCGAGCTGCACCTGATGTTCATGGAGCAGTACACCGAGATGTCGGTGGCGGTGGATGACATCGCCGAACGCATCCGCGCGCTGGACGTTGCCGCGCCCGGCACCTACAAGGAGTTCGTCAAGCTCAGCTCCATCAAGGAAGTTGAAGGCGCGCCCGATGGGCGTGACATGGTGGATATCCTCACCGATGGCCATGAGAAGATCATCAAGGCCTGCCGTAAAGTGCTGAAGCTGGCGCAGGAAGCGGGTGACGAGTCCACTGCTTCGCTGTCTTCGGATCGCATGCGTCTGCATGAGAAGACGGCGTGGATGCTGCGGGCTACGAATAAGTAATTTGCCTGAGGCATAGTGGGTCGCCTGCAGGGCAGGCTCATACTGTAGGAGCCTGCTCTGCAGGCGCCCAGAAGTTCGAACAAGGATTCTGAAAACTCACTATGAACGACACCCCCGAGACTGGGTCCCCCGACGATAATCCTGCCACCAAATCGCCCCGGCCTCGCGGCGGTCTCCTGCGCTCAAGCGCCGTGACTGGCAGCATGACCATGGTCTCTCGCGTTCTTGGTCTGGCCCGTGACGTAGTGCTGGCGCGCATGTTCGGCCCCGGTGATGGCACCGATGCGTTTTTCCTCGCCTTCAAGATTCCCAATTTTCTGCGCCGTCTGTTTGCTGAGGGCGCCTTCAACCAGGCCTTTATTCCGGTGCTTTCGGAATATCGCAGCCAGCGTACGTTGGCCGAAGTCCAGACGTTGATCAACAGTGTGGCAGGCAGGCTGGGTGCGGTGCTGCTGGGCCTGACGCTGATCGTCGTGGTCGCGGCGCCACTGATCTCGGTGCCACTAGCCTGGGGGTTTCGCGACGACCCCTACAAGTTCACGCTGTTCGTGGACATGCTGCGCATCACCTTTCCTTACCTGTTCCTGATCTCGCTCACGGCGTTCGCCAGTTCGATCCTGAACACCTACGACAAGTTTGCGGTGCCGGCGCTTACGCCCGCGTTTCTCAACATTGCGTTGATCGCCGCCGCATTGTTCCTCAGCCCGTTGATGGTCCAGCCTGAAATCGCGCTGGCCTGGGGTGTCTTCATAGCGGGCGTCGTCCAGTTGGTGTTTCAGTTGCCGTTTCTGGCGCGCATGCGCCTGCTGCCGATCCCGCAATTCAAGCCTCGCCACGAAGGCGTCGAGCGCATTATGAAGCTGATGATCCCCGCGCTGTTCGGGGTGTCGGTGAGCCAGATCAATCTGTTACTCGACACCTTCATCGCCTCGCTTCTGGTCTCGGGTAGTGTTTCCTGGCTGTATTTCTCCGATCGTCTGGTGGAGTTGCCGCTGGGAATCTTCGGCATCGCGATCGCCACCGTGGTGTTGCCCAGCCTGTCGCGCAAGCATGCGGACAAATCTCCCGAGGCGTTTGCTGCGACGCTGGATTGGGCCTTCCGCATGGTGCTGATCATCGCGATTCCGGCCAGTCTGGCGCTGATCCTGTTGTCGCAGCCGCTGGTCATAACTTTGTTTCAGGGTGAGAATTTTTCTGTCGATGATGTGACGAAGGTGACCAGCAGTCTGCAGGCCTACACCTTCGGCCTGCTCGCCTTCATGGCCATCAAGATCTTTGCGCCGGGTTTTTATTCACGACAGGACATCCGCACGCCGGTGCGCATTGGCATCATTGCAATGGTGGCCAACATGGTGATGAACATCCTGCTGGTATTCGTGCTGGATTTCGCCCATACCGGTCTGGCGCTGGCGACCTCGCTCGCGGCCTTCCTCAATGCCGGTCTGCTGCTGCATGGGCTGTACAAGCAGAAAATATTCCGCTTCCAGGCTGGCTGGTCGATTTTCCTGTTGCGCATGCTGGCTGCCAATACTGTGATGAGCCTCTTCCTGTGGCTGGTGGCAGGGGACTGGCGGCACTGGCTGGAATGGGGGAGCTGGGAGCGCATCGGCCAGATGACGCTGTTGTGTGTGGGCGGGCTGGTGCTCTATCTGCTGACTCTGTTTGTCTGCGGTGCGCGTCTGCGACAATTTCAGGGGCAGGACTAGTGAAAATGGTGATAAGGAAACAACTTACTTCGCAGTAGAGAGACAAGACTGATGGACAAACGAGAGAACGACAACCTGCACATCGTACTGCAGGAAGAACTGCCCAGCCCGCGTGAGTTGAAAGACGCGATGCCGCTTGCAGGCACTGCGCTGGAGACCGTGCTCAACGGGCACCTAGGCGTGAAGGGTGTGCTGGAGCGCAAGGACCACCGTCTGCTGGTGGTGGTCGGACCATGTTCCATCCACAACGTGGAGGAGGCGCTGGCCTACGCCCGCTTGCTCAAGCCGCTGGCCGACGAACTAAACGACACACTGCTGATCCTGATGCGCGTGTACTTCGAGAAACCGCGTACCACAGTGGGTTGGGAAGGGCTGATCTATGATCCGCACCTGGACGGTAGTCACCGCATCGAACACGGCCTGCGCATTGGTCGTCAGTTGATGCTCGACATTAACAACCTTGGATTGCCAATTGCTGTAGAGGCGCTGGATCTGATTTCTCCGCAGTACTTGCAGGATCTGGTGGCATGGACGGCGATTGGGGCACGGACCACGGAATCGCCGACGCATCGCAAGCTCTCCAGCGGGATTTCATCGGCGGTTGGATTCAAGAATGGAGTCGATGGCAGCCTGACGGTAGCCGTGAATGCGATTCGTTCGGCTTCGGCCGAAAACTCCTTCATCAGCGTCACGGATGAGGGCAAAGTGGCAGCATTCCGCACGTCCGGCAATCCTCATTGCCACGTCATCCTGCGTGGTGGCAAGGAACCGAACTATGCACCGGAATTTGTTGCCCGCTGTGAAGAGGATCTGCGCAAGGCATCGTTGCCCGAGAACATCATGATCGACTGCAGTCACGGCAATTCGCAGAAGAATCATCAAAAGCAACTGGACGTTCTGGAAAGCATCACGCAGCAGATCGAAGCGGGCAACAAGTCGATCATCGGCATGATGCTGGAGAGCAATCTGTGCGAGGGCAATCAGCCGATTCCTGCTGATCTGGAAGAGATACGTTATGGAGTCTCGGTGACGGATGCGTGCATCAACTGGCAAACCACAGAGCAGGCGCTGCGGGGCATGGCCAGTCGACTCAAACTCCATCTCACCGCGCGACTACTGTACTAAACCAAATTCTCAAGCACTGACTTGTCAAACGCCTTGAGCTGATCAAAGTGGCCACCGTGCACCTGGTTCGCCCAGTCGGAGTTCGCCAGCAGTGCGCGGCCAATCGCGATCAGATCAAATTCATCGGCTTCCATTCTCTCGATCAGGTTGTCGATGTTCGCCACGCCGGCTCCCTCACCGCGGAAGGACGAGAGGAATTCCTGATCCAGTCCGACACTGCCAACGCTGATGGTGGGCTTGCCAGTGATCTGCTTGGTCCACCCGGCCAGATTCAGTGTCGACCCTTCGAATTCCGGCTCCCAGAAGCGGCGTTGACTGCAATGGAAAATATCCACGCCTGCGGCACTCAGCGGTTCCAGAAATTGCGCCAGCTCATCGGGGGTTGTCGCCAGCCTGGCCGCGTAGTCCTGCTGCTTCCACTGCGACCAGCGCAGTACGATGGGAAACTCCTCACCGCAGAGGCGCCGGATCTCTTTCACAATCTCCACTGCAAACTGCGTGCGTGCCACCAGAGCGCCGCCATACCTGTCAGTCCTGACATTGGTTTCTTTCCAGAAAAACTGGTCGATCAGGTAACCGTGTGCGCCATGAATTTCTACGCCGTCAAAGCCGAGCTGTTTCGCTTCCAGTGCCGCTTGACCATAGGCCTTGACGAGCGCCTCGACGGCCTGCAGCGTCAGCGGCTCGAATATTTTTTTGTCCGGGCCGACCAGTCCGGATGGGGATGCTGTCGGAGCATCGGGGTGCGGTCCGCTTCCCGCACGCCGCGTGGAGCCGACGTGCCAGATCTGCGGCATCATTTTCCCGCCAGCCGCATGCACGGTGTCAATGACGTGCTTCCATCCGGCCAGCGCTTGTTCGCCAAAGAACGACGGGTAGCGGGTGCTGTCGGTGGCCGCCGGATAGTTGATCAGCGTCCCCTCAGAGATCATCAGACCGGTGCCACCCGCCGCGCGTTTGCGGTAATACTCAGCCACATCAGCGCCGGGAATGCCATCGGGAGAGAAGCCGCGGGTCATGGGCGCCATGACGACTCTATTGGCCAGATGAAGCTTGGGATGTTCGAAGGGTTTGAACAGGACGTCGAATTTCATGGATTGTCTCTTGTGTAAAACGGGGCGTTTTTGATGAATCGTCGCGGGATGGTGACACTCTGTATCAGGGCAGTCAAATTGTGGAGTTTTGAGGTAGAATCGGCGCTTTCGTTTTCTGTCCGCTGCGGAGTTGGGGCTTGATCTGGATCCCTCTGCCGACAGCAACGATGATCAGCAGAACACCGAAGCGGGGAACCCGGAACTCGCTCAGGAGGAGACCTGGCACTACGAGATCAACCTGGAGTACCGGCTGGCCGATGACATCGGCGTGATCAATATGCGCGCCTATTATCAGGACATTTCCAATGTGATCGACCGTCTGGATATGCGCCCCAGCGCGCTGCGTCCAGTGGGCGCCACGGGCAATATCGGTGATGCCTGGAAGCAGGGTTTAGTGATTGATACCAGTACACGGTTGGGTTTCCTGGGACTGCCGGGCGCGATCGTTACGACCGCTGTGCAACTTGAGGACTCCGAGGTGCGCGATCCGATTCTGAATGTCGATCGTCGTCTGCAGTATCACGGGCGTGGCAGTGTGCGTCTTGGCTTCCGTCACGATGTGACGACCTACGACTTCCATTACGGTATCGACTATCGTTACAACCTCACCGGCGGCAACCGTCGCTTCGACGTGAATCGACTGGAGAATACAGCCTTCGATCCAGCCATGACGGTCTTCATCGAGAAGACCTTGTTCGGCAACGTGGTGGTGAATCTCGAGTCCATGAACTTTCTGGACAATGGCAGCTGCCGTGAGCGTCGCCGCTTCGACCGTCGCACCTCCGATCCGTTGCCTTCGCTGATCGAGAATGCCTGTACCACTACAGCGCGGCAGTTTGCGATCAAAATCCGCACCACCTTCTGATGCATCACTGCCCCTGTGGGAGCTGACAGGCCAGCTCCCACATCACCCCAACACAGTCTTGAGACTATCCACCAGATAATCAATGTTAGCGTCGTTAATGCCCGCGACATTGATGCGACTCGAATCCACCAGATATATGCTGTAGTCCTTCGTCAGGCGCTGCACCTGTGACACGGAGATGCCGAGGAAGGAGAACATGCCTTTCTCGTTCTGAATGAAACTGAAATCCTGCTTAACGCCGGCTGCCTTCAGGCGATTCACCAGCAGTGTGCGCAGGCCATTGATGCGCTCGCGCATGTCCGTCAGTTCTGTTTCCCAATCGGCGCGCAATTCCGCATCGGCCAGAATCATTTCGACGACTGTTGCACCGTGGTCCGGCGGCATGGAGTAGATGCCGCGTGCGGTGGAAGCAATCAGACTGGCCGCTGCCTTCATGGACTCGGGCGTCTGACAGATCACAGTCAACGCGCCGACACGCTCGCGATAGACACCGAAATTCTTCGAGCAGGAGCTGACCACAATCAGTTCCGGCAACGCGGCGCCCAGCAGACGCACGCCGAAGCAGTCTTCGTCCACGCCGTCGCCCAGGCCCTGATAGGCGAGGTCGATGAAGGGCGTGAAACCGTTCTTCAGCGCCAGATCGCGAATCGCGCGCCACTGGTCCTGATTCAGGTCGGCTCCACACGGGTTGTGACAGCAGCCGTGCAGCAGCACCAGATCGCCCACTTTGGCCTGTTGCAGCGTCTGCATCATGGCGTCGAAGCGGATGCTATGCGTGGCGTAGTCGTAGTAGGGGTAGGTCTCGATCTGCAGACCGGCCTCACCGAGCAGGGGAATATGGTTCGCCCAGGTCGGATCGCTGACGAAGATGCGCGCGCCCGGCTTGCTCTTGTCGATGAACTCAGCTGCCAGCCGCAGACCACCGCAGCCGCCAGGCGTCTGGAACGTGCAGCGGCGCGTCTGCGTCGCTGCGGCCAACTCTTTGCCGAGGATCAACTGCGCGACCAGTTCGTTGTACACGACTGCTCCGGCCGGGCCGACATAGGTCTTGGTCATCTGGCTGGCGAGTAATCGACGCTCGGCTTCCTTGACGGCGCGCATGACCGGTGTGTTGCCGAGTTCGTCTTTGTAGACGCCGACACCGAGGTCAATCCTGCGTGGGTTATTATCTGCGCGAAACGCGGCCATGAGGCCCAGGATCGGGTCAGCGGCTAGGGGGGTTAGTTGTTGAAACATTTTTATTCCTCTTGATTCAGGGTTTGCTTGCTATGCGCGGTGCTCGGACTTTGCACTCTTAGGCTGGGATCGCTGCATCAAACTTTCCGCAAAGCCTGCGCCTTTAGGGTATTTTGCAGCAGTGAAGCCCTGGTCATCGGCCCCACCCCTCCCGGCACAGGTGTTATGAAAGAACACTTGTCCTTCACCGATTCAAAATGCACATCGCCCACCAGTCTGAAACCAGAAGGGCGACTCGCATCCGCCACGCGCGTGATGCCGACATCCACCACCACCGCGCCTTCCTTGACCATGTCTGCTGTCACGAAATCTGGCTTGCCGATGGCGACGATCAGGATGTCCGCCGTGCGGCAGATCTCGGCCATGTTCGGCGTGCGGCTATGGACCAGCGTGACGGTGGAATTGCCGGGGTTGCTGTTGCGGGACATCAGGATGGACATGGGCGTGCCGACGATGTTGCTGCGGCCGACCACGACGCAGTGTTTGCCCACTGTGTCGATCTTGTAGCGGCGCAGCAGTTCCATAATGCCGTTCGGGGTGGCCGACACGAAGGTCGGCATGCCCAGACACATGCGGCCCAAGCTCGCCGGGGAGAAGCCGTCCACGTCTTTTGCAGGAGCGATGGTCAGTGTCACTTTGTCTTCGTCGATATGCTTGGGAAGCGGGACTTGTACGATGAAGCCGTCGATGGCGTCGTCGTTGTTGAGTTCTTCGATGCGGCGCAGCAGCTCCGCTTCGCTGATCTCGGCAGGCAAGCGGATTAGAGTGGATTCGAAGCCCACCTGCTTGCAGTCGAGCACCTTATTGGTGACGTAGGTTTCGCTGGCGCCGTCATTGCCGACCAGGATTGCGGCGAGGTGCGGTGCTCTGCCGCCACGCGCTTTGATTGCGCTGACCTGTGCGGCGATTTCCGTTTTGATCTGTTCCGAAGTCAATTTGCCATCGAGTAATTGCATGCTGTGCCCTGCCTTTTGCTAATTTGAATTCTGTGTCTTTACCACTTGCCGGTGTTGGCCATGCTCAGCCACGGCTCTTGAGGTGGCAGTGGCGCGCCTTCTTGCAACAGTTCTATGGAGATGTTGTCGGGGGAGCGGATGAAGGCCATGCGGCCGTCGCGGGGCGGGCGGTTGATGGTCACGCCGTGTTGTTGCAGATGTGCGCAGAGGGCGTAGATGTCTTTAACGCTGTAGGCCAGATGACCGAAGTTACGACCTTCGCCGTAGACCTCCGGGTCCCAGTTGTACGTCAACTCGATCTGCGCGTCTTCATCGCCGGGCGCGGCCAGAAATACCAGGGTGAAACGCCCTTGTTCGCTCTCGCGGCGCTGCAGTTCCTTGAGGCCCAGCTTGTGGCAATAAAAATCCAGCGACGCTTCGAGATTGGTGACTCGTACCATGGTGTGCAGATATTTCATTGCGCGGCTTCCTAGTCTGTTACGGCGTGAGCGTTCTGTTGATGGTGATGGGCATGAATTCCCCGGCGTGGCTCCAGTCGCCATCGATGCGGACTGGCTGACCGTCGGGCGCGCGGTCCGGATGGATAGTGCCGAAGTATTCGCCCTGAATTCTGGGGATCAGGATGCGGACGTTATTGCCGGTCACAGTGACTGACTCCGCGCTGACAGCCATGATGGCTTCGGTGGGGCTGTCGAAGACGGCCTTGAGCGTGCCTGCTTCTTCGGTGAGGGTGAAGATGATCTCGCGGTCACCGCCGATGTTGATGTTGAAGGTGCCACGCCACTCGCCGGCCAGAGAGGTTTCCTGAGCCTGGCTACCGGGGTTGAAATAGCTTGAGAATAGCCCGCTCAGAGTGACCACAGGCACTATGATCAGGAGGATGACGTGGATGATCTTCATAATGGTCTTTTGCATATTGGCTCTCTTGGTGGCGCAAGGCTGCTGCCGTCAGTGTTTGCGGCGTATTATACGGCGATGCGCCCGCCCGGGCACGGGAAAAATCGATTAGGAGACATATGCAGACACGGATCAATATCCTCGCGTCATTGCCGGACGCAGGGCAGGGGGAAGTCCTCGAGACTCTCGCGCTGGGGCAGGGCGTTCTGATTGAACGCATCGTGTCGCGGGGCCAGCGTTCCGCCGAGGGTTTCTGGTATGAACAGGAGCGCGAGGAGTGGGTGATGGTCGTCCGAGGGCGTGCGACGCTGCGGTTTGAGATTGATGGGGAAGCCGATCGAGCGGTTAGAACAGAGAGTATTGATCTGGGGCATGGCGATTGCGTGACCATTCCCGCCATGCAGCGCCATCGCGTGGAGTGGACCGATCCGGAGCAGGAGACGGTGTGGCTGGCGATTCACTACCCGCCGCAACGTGGAAGTGTTTAAAAAAAGAGAAATGTCTCGGAGGGCAACACCCCCTCGTCAGGGGGTGAGAACTTTAGAGGCGGTATTTCAGATAGTGACGGAATTTAAGGGGGCTGGCATTAAAACAGAATGACCGACCGAATGCTCTTACCCTCATGCATCAGGTCAAAAGCCTTGTTGATGTCCTGCAGCGGCATGGTGTGGGTGATCAGCGGATCGATGCGGATCTTGCCGTTCATGTACCAGTCGACGATTTTCGGTACGTCAGTGCGGCCGCGTGCACCGCCGAAGGCACTGCCGCGCCAGGAGCGCCCAGTCACCAGTTGGAAGGGACGGGTGGAAATTTCCTGTCCCGCGCCAGCGACGCCGATGATGAAAGACTGGCCCCAACCCTTGTGCGTACACTCCAGCGCCTGGCGCATGGTCTTCACATTGCCGATGCACTCGAAGCTGTAGTCCACTCCGCCCTTGGTCATGTTGATGATCTCGGCGGTAACGTCATCTACCTCCAAGGCATTGACGAAATCGGTCATTCCGAATTCCCGCGCCAGCGCTACTTTGGAGGGGTTGATGTCCACGCCGATGATGCGATCGGCGCCGATCATGCGGGCACCCTGAATCACGTTGAGGCCGATACCGCCCAGACCAAACACCGCCAAGGTACTGCCGGGCTCCACTTTGGCCTGAAACACGACGGCGCCGATGCCGGTGGTAACGCCGCAGCCGATGTAGCAGACCTTGTCGAAGGGGGCATCGCTACGGATCTTGGCGACGGCGATCTCGGGCAGCACAGTGAAATTGGAGAAGGTCGAGCAGCCCATATAATGCAGGATAGGCTTGCCGTCCAGGGAGAAGCGGCTGCTGCCATCGGGCATCACGCCGCGCCCCTGAGTCGGGCGGATGGCCTGGCAGAGGTTGGTCTTCGGGTGCAGGCAGTATTCGCACTCGCGGCACTCCGGGGTATAGAGCGGAATCACGGTGTCGCCGACTTGCAGGGACTTCACGCCCGCGCCGACCTCGACTACAACACCCGCGCCCTCATGACCGAGGATGGCCGGGAAGGCCCCTTCGGGATCATCACCGGACAGCGTGAAGGCGTCGGTGTGACACACGCCGGTGGCCTTGATCTCGATCATGACCTCACCGGCCTTGGGGCCGTCCAGATCGACCTCGACGATTTCCAGCGGTTTGCCAGCGGCAAAGGCAACAGCGGCGCGTGTTTTCATGGTGGATTCCTGTGCAGATGGGTAAGCCGCGATTGTAATTAGCGCGGTCGGGTGAGGCAAATAGTGATAACATTTCGTCGCATTAAGAACCACATTAAGAACCACGCTCATGAACAAGACCGATCGCAAGAAATTTGTGTTGACCGTATCCTGCCCCGAAGCCAACGGCATTGTGCGCGCAGTCAGTGATTTTCTGTTTCAGCGCGGAGCCACCATCAGCGACGCAGCACAGCATCGTGATCCCGTCCTCGACCGCTTCTTCATGCGTGTGGAGTTCGAAGAGGTCGAAGCTGACCTGCCGGGCACGGAAAAACTCGATGAGGATTTCAGTGAGATCGGCCAGCGTTTCGCCATGCAGTGGAGCTTCTACGATCTGGCCATCAAGCCCAAGGTATTGATGGCCGTCTCCAAACATGGACACTGTCTGAATGACATTCTGCACCGCTGGAGCAGTGGGGTGTTGCCAGCCGATATCGTCGGCGTGGTCTCCAATCACGAAGACCTGCGTGGCATCACCGAATGGTATGGCATCGATTATCACTATCTGCCAGTCACGGAACACAACAAGGTCGCACAGGAAGACGAGGTGCTGCGCATCATCGCCGCCAAGAAAGTGGATCTCCTGGCGCTGGCGCGTTACATGCAGATTCTATCGTCGAAAATGTGTGAGGTCATGGCTGGCCGCGCAATCAATATCCATCACTCTTTCCTGCCGGGTTTCAAGGGCGCTAATCCCTATCGTCAGGCCTATATGCGCGGTGTGAAGATCATCGGTGCGACGGCACACTACGTGACGACGGATCTGGACGAAGGTCCGATCATCGAGCAGGCGGTGGAGAAAATCGACCACAACTTCGACATCGATGAGCTGGTACAGATCGGCCGTGATGCCGAGTGTGCGGCCTTTGCCCGTGCAGTGAAGTGGCACTGCGAACACCGCATTATCGTCAATGGCAACAAGACAGTGGTCTTCAAGTAACTTATTTGGATCATGCTCCCTGTTCAAGCCAGCAGTCGTGCGAGATGCATCCCGGTATGTGATTTCTTTCTGGCAATCAGGCTGCGCGGTTCGCCTTGAGCAACGATCCTGCCCCCGCCTGCGCCGCCCTCCGGCCCCATATCGATGACCCAGTCGGCTTCCGCGATCACGTCGAGATTATGTTCAATGACGATGACGCTGTTGCCCGCGTCGACCAAACGGTGCAGGACGCGCAGCAGTTTCTCCACATCGGCCATATGCAGACCGACAGTCGGTTCATCGAGAATATAGAGGCTGTGGCTGCTGATATTACGCCGCAGTTGCACCGAGGGCTTTGCCTTGGCCAGCTCTGCCACCAGCTTGATGCGCTGTGCTTCGCCACCGCTCAATGTGGGGCTCTGCTGCCCAAGGGTCAGGTAGCCCAGACCAACATCCTGCAGCAGACTGAGGGGATAATGCACGAGTGGCACTGGCGCGAATAATTCGACGGCCTCGTCGATGTTCATCGCCAGCACCTCGCCAATATGTTTGTCCTTGTAGCGCACGCCTAGAGTGTCCTGGTTGAAACGCCAGCCGTGGCATTCCTCACAGCTCACGCGCACGTCCGGCAGAAAATTCATCTCGATGCGTCGCATGCCGTTGCCGGCACAGGTCTCGCAGCGTCCGCCTGCGACATTGAAGGAGAAGCGGCCGGGACCGTAACCCCGCAAGCGTGCATCGACGGTGTCGGCGAACAGCTTGCGAATGATGTCGAAGATGCCGATGTAGCTGGCTGGACAGGAGCGCGGTGTTTTGCCGATAGGCGTCTGGTCGACCTGCAGGAGACGGTCCACGCCCTCCCACCCGAGCAGTGCAGCGCAGCCGCTCCAGTCCGCCTGCTTGCGGCGCGTGCTGCGTGCCCGCAATGCCTGCCGCAGATTGTCGAACAACACGCCTCGGATCAGGCTGCTCTTGCCGCTGCCACTGACGCCGCTGACGGCCACGAGACGGCGCAGAGGAATGTCCAGGCTCACTTTGTGCAAATTATGCAGGGTGGCGTTTTCGATGCGCAGGGCCTCGGCTTTCCACTTCGCCCGCGCCTCGCCACTGCGCAAATCAGCGAGCGGATGGCGCAACGGGTTGGCGAGGAAGCGCCCGGTCAGAGAGTGCTTGTTTTTCTTCAACTGTGCCAGCGTGCCCTGGGCGACAATCTCGCCGCCCCGGCTGCCTGCGCCGGGACCGACATCGATGAGGTGGTCGGCCTCGGCCATGGTCGCGTCATCGTGCTCGACCACGATCACCGTGTTGCCGTGCTGCTGCAGCTCGCGCAGCGTGCTGATCAGCAGGGCATTGTCGCGCGCATGCAGGCCGATGGTGGGTTCGTCGAGGATGTAGCAGACGCCCTGCAGGTTGGAGCCTAGCTGGGACGCAAGCCGGATGCGCTGGGCCTCGCCGCCACTCAGCGAGGGCGCGGCGCGGTTCAGGCTCAGATAGCCGAGGCCGACCTTGTTGAGAAAGCTCAAGCGCGAGCGCAGCTCGGGCAGCAGGTCGCGGGCGATAGCCGCTGCCTTTTTATCGAAGCGGAATTTGCCGACGTGTTGTTCGGCGTCCTGCACCGAAAGCCCGGTGAAGTCTGCGATCGAGCGGCCTTCTAGACGCACCGCCAGTGCGGTCGGGTTGAGGCGGTGACCGTCGCAGGACGGACAGCAGATGCGGGTGGGCGGTGGTTCGTCCTTGTCCTCGGGTGTCTCCAGCCAGACTTCTTCCTCGCCCGTCTGCTCCTCTGTGAAGCTGGGGATGATCTCGCCGGTACCGAAACAGGTGCCGCACCAGCCGTGCTTGGAGTTGTAGGAGAACAACCGCGGGTCGAGTTCGTCGAAGCTGTCGCCACAGGACGGACATGCACGACGGGTGGAGAACAGCGTGTCGTTGCTGCGGTCGCCCTGCGCTTGCTGCGTCGAGGCCACGATCAACAGGCCATTGCCGAGTTCGAGGGCCTGATCAATCAGTGCCACCAGCGTGGTTTCATCACGGGCGCTGACCTTGCAGGAGCCGGTGACGATCTCAATGTCGTGTTCCTTGTAACGGTCGGGCAGGGGCCAGGGGTCGCTGCTGACATAGTGACCGTCGGTGCGCATCTGCGTATAACCACGGCTCGCCGCCCACGCGGCCAGTTCCTTGTAGACACCCTTGCGACCGACCACCATCGGTGCAAGCAGGTGCACGTTCTGGCCTTTCCAGCCTGAGAGGATGCGGGCGAGGATCATATCGCGGCTCTGCGGTGCAATGGCCTCGTCACAGCGGGGACAGTGCTGCGTGCCCAGCTTGACGAACAGCAGGCGCAGAAAGTGGTAGATCTCGGTGAGCGTCGCCACTGTGCTCTTGCGGCCGCCGCGACTGGTGCGCTGCTCGATCGCGACCGTGGGGGGAATGCCATGGATCGCATCCACATCGGGGCGTGTTGCTGGTTGCACGAACTGGCGGGCGTAGGCGTTGAGCGATTCGAGGTAACGCCGCTGGCCCTCGCCGAAAATGATGTCAAAGGCGAGGGTGCTCTTGCCGCTGCCACTGACCCCGGTGATCACAGTGAACTTATTCCACGGAATGCTGACGTCGACGTTCTTGAGGTTGTGCTCACGGGCGTTGCGAATCTGGATGGCACGCACTGGCGCCTCGACCGGGACAGCTGTGGAGGCTTCCAGCACCAGCGCCGCCGCGCGCCCGCGTGTGTTGGCCAGGCTCTGTTCGTACTCGCGTAGAGCTTGAGCAGTGAGTCCCTTGCCATGGAGGAGGAACTCTTGTGGGGTGCCCTCTGCGACCAGCGCCCCGCCCTTGTCGCCGCCTTCGGGACCGATGTCGATGAGCCAGTCGGCTGCGCGGATCACGTCCAGATTGTGCTCGATGATCAGCAGTGAATGTCCTGCGTCGAGGAGTTTGCGGAAGGCGCTCATCAGCACACTGATGTCGTGAAAATGCAGGCCGGTGGTCGGCTCGTCGAACAGGAACAGCAGGCCTTTATCCGCCTTGGCGGCTCCGCGTTTGCGCGCGGCACTGGCGGATTTCTGCTGGCTTTGCGCGATCTCGGCCAGATGGCCTGCCAGTTTCAGACGCTGCGCTTCGCCACCGCTCAGGGTCGGCACTGCCTGACCCAGTTGCACATATTGCAGCCCGACATCCAGCAGCGGCTGCAGACAGGTCAGCACAGCGGCGTCGTCGGCGAAGAAGGCCAGCGCTTCACTGATCGTCATTTCCAGCACCTCGGCAACGGTCTTGCGGCCGGGCGTGGCGCCGGAGATTTTCACCTCCAGTATCTCGCGGCGATAGCGCTGGCCGTTGCACTCCGGGCAGCGCAGATAGACATCGCTGAGGAACTGCATCTCCACATGCTCGAAACCATTACCAGAGCAGGTGGGGCAGCGGCCATTGCCAGCGTTGAAGCTGAAGGTGCCGATGGTGTAGGCGCGCTCCTTCGCCAAGGGTTCGGCGATGAAACGCTGGCGGATGACATCGAAGGCGCCGACATAGGTGGCCGGGATGGAGCGGGTGGTCTTGCCGATGGCGCTCTGGTCGACCATGACCACGTTCTGCACGTGTTCCAGACCGGAGATCGCGGTGTGGGCGCCGGGTGCTTCGGTGGCGTGGCCGAAGTGCTTGCAGGCCCCACGGTAGAGCACGTCGTGGATCAACGTGGATTTACCCGAGCCGCTCACGCCGGTGAGGCAGACCAGCCTCCCGAGAGGGATGCTGATGTCCATGTTCTGGAGGTTATGTTCGCGCGCGCCGGAGATGTTGATGGACGCATCCCATGTGGGAGCGGGCCGCGCCCGCGATTGCCCCGCCCGCGATCTGTCCCCCGAAAAATACCCAGCGGCCACTTCCGCAACACCAGCAGGCTGATTCTGCAACACCAGATCCAGCACCGAGCGCTGTCCGTTCAGATACTGCGCCGTCAGGCTGTCTTTGTGGCGCAGCAGTTGCGCGGGCGTGCCCATGAAGCGAATCTCGCCGCCGTCCTTGCCCGGGCCTGGCCCGATGTCGATGATGAGATCGGCGGCCAGCATCACCTGGGGATCATGCTCCACCACGATCAGCGTGTTGCCCGCGTCGCGCAGCCGCTGCAGGATTTGGATCATGCGCGTCATGTCGCGGGAGTGCAGGCCGATGCTCGGCTCGTCCAGCACGAACAGAGTGTTGACCAGCGAAGTGCCGAGCGCTGTGGTCAGGTTAATGCGCTGCACCTCGCCGCCGCTGAGTGTGCGCGACTGCCGGTCCAGCGTCAGATAGCCGAGGCCAACATCCAGCAGATACCCCAGCCGCGCCCCGATCTCCGTCATCAGCAACTGCGTCGCCTCTGTGGGAGCGTGCCCCGCACGCGATTGCGTTTCGACAAATACTGAGGCATCGCCTGCAGGCAGGCTCCCCACGTCAGTGGTGGCCACGCTCGCAAAAAATTCCGCACACTTTTCCAGCGACAGCGTCATGATCTCGTGCACGTTATGGCTCTGCCCACCGCCGTGCAGCCGCCACCACTGACTTTCTGCTTTCAAGCGAGTGCCATGACAAACATGACACTCGGTATATGCCCGGTACTTCGACAGCAGCACGCGGATATGCATCTTGTAGGCCTTGGTTTCCAGCCACAGGAAGAAGCGCCGCACGCCATACCAGAGACCATCCTCCGACGAGCCTTCGCCCTCCAGCACCCATTGCTGCTGCTCATCATTGAGTTGCTGCCAGGGAGTGTTGAGCGGAATGCCGCGCTTGCGTGCGAACTTCAGCATGTCGTCCTGGCACTCCTTGAAGCTTGGAGTCTGCCAGGGTTTGATAGCGCCCCCTGCCAGCGTCTTATTCGTGTCTGGAATCACCAGTCCGAAATCCACGCCAATGATGCGTCCGAATCCACGACACTCCTCGCAGGCGCCAATGGGTGAGTTGAAAGAGAACAGGCTCGGTTGTGGTTGCGCGAATTCGATGTCGCAGTCCGGGCAATGGTGGTGGCTGGAATAGCGGAGAGGGGGGAGTGTGGGAGCGGGCTCCACCCGCGATTCGTCCGCCACGGGATACACGACGACCCGACCATTGCCGTGATGCATGGCGACTTCCAGTGCCTCGCCCAGACGCTCGCGATTGTCGGCACTCAGCCGCAGCCGGTCCTGCACCGCTTCGACCACATTGCCGGCGCGGGACTGTATACGGGTATACCCCTGCTGGCCGAGCAACTGCACGACTTCTTCTTCGCTGAAATTGTGTGGCACGCGAATCGGCAGACAGACGATCAGACGCTGTTCCGGCTGCAGTCGCTGCTGCAGATCGGCGACGATGCTCTGGGCGCTGTCCTTACGCACGATGCGCGCACAGCCGGGGCAGTGCAGCACGGCCAGGCGGGCAAAGGCGAGCTTCAGATAATCATTGAGTTCGGTCATCGTGCCCACGGTAGAACGCGAGGTGCGCACCGGGTTGCTCTGGTCGATGGCGATAGCGGGCGGAATGCCCTGAATGCTGTCTACTGCCGGCTTGTCCATGCGGTCCAGAAACTGGCGGGCGTAGGCGGAAAAGGTCTCGACGTAGCGGCGCTGTCCCTCGGCATAAATCGTATCGAAGGCGAGGGTGGACTTGCCCGAACCACTGACGCCGGTGATCACGATCAGCTTGTTGGTGGGCAGAGTCAGGCTCAGGTTCTTGAGGTTGTTCTGGCGTGCGCCCTTGATGACGATACCCGGGCCGTTGTCGTCGCCATGGTGACTTCCCGCAGATTTTCGTCTGGGTGGGGAGATGGTGGTATCGGGCTGCTCTGGATGCATGGCTGGACCTGTGCTGTGCTGCTGGGCGATGAAAGGCTGTAACAATATACAGTATCGATACGACGGAAGACAAACCCGCTTAAAGCTTAGAAGCGGGGTGTCGTTGTCAGCGGCAATACCTCGCTGCCCTGATGCAGACGGCACGAGGCCAGAGCTGTTAACATCGACCGCGTTTTTGCACTCTCAACTAACGCGGTCTTCTGATGGAAATTCTGATTGCCTGTGCAGTCGTCATGCTGGGCGCATTTGTGCAGACCGCTTTGGGCTTCGGCCTGGCGGTCGTTGCCGCTCCGATTCTGTACTTCATCGATCCCTACTACGTGCCCGCACCCATTACCACCTGTGCCCTGGTGCTCTCCGTGTTCAATGTCATCAGCATGCGTGGGCAGGTCTCGTTTCGGGGGCTTGGCAACGCGGTGATCGGCCGCGTGCCGGGTACGCTGGCGGGCGCCGCGTTGTTGCTGTGGATTGACAAGGATTGGCTGGCTCTGTGGATCGGTCTGTCAGTGCTGGGCGCGGTGGCGGTGAGCATGACGTCGCTGCGCTGGCAGCCGACGCCGGGACGGATGTTGCTGGCGGGTTTCATGTCCGGGTTCATGGGCACCAGCTCCTCCATCGGCGGGCCGCCGATGGCGCTGCTCTGGCAGCATCAGGAGGTCAATCTGATCCGCGCCAATCTCTCGGCGTTCTTCGTGATCAGCTGCATGATGTCGCTGCTTGTCCTCGCGCCCATCGGGCAGTTCGGCAGCCGGCAGATTATGCTGTCACTGCCCTTGCTGCCGGCTACCTATGTGGGTTTCCTGCTTGCCCGACGCAGCATGAAGAGCATTCCTCATCAGCAGTTGCGGATCGCCTCGCTATCGCTGTGCGCGATTGCGGGGCTGGCCGCCGTGCTGTCCTTCTGGGCGTGATACCCGGCAGTAACCCGGTGTCTCATTCCAGCGGATCAAACTCCGGCAGAGTTGCTACCCCGGCGCGCATGCTGGCAGACAAAGCCAGTGTCCGTGGCAGCAGACGCTCGAAGTAAAAACGGGTCGTAACCAGCTTGTTGCGGTAGAACACCGCGTCTTTTTCGGCAGGGCTCTTTTGCAGCGCGGTCTCTGCCACGGCCGCTGCTTGCGCCCATATCCAGGCCATGACGGTATAGCCCGAGAACATCAGGTATTCGTAGGCCGCTGCGTTGATCTCGTCGGGATTCTGCAGGGCTTTTGCACCGAGCTCACCGGTCAGTGCTGTCCATTGCTGCACCAGCTGCTGCAACTGCGCGATGTAGGGGCCCTGCGGATGCTGTTGGCAGAAGTCACCGACCAGCAGCAGAAAGGGTTCCAGCGCCTTGCCACGGCTGCCCAGGATCTTGCGGCCCAGCAGGTCCAGCCCTTGAATACCACTGGTGCCCTCGTAAATGGAGGTGATGCGCGCATCGCGGAAATGCTGCTCCTGCCCCCATTCGCGGACATAGCCGTGGCCCCCGAGAACCTGCACGCCGTAGCTGGTTGCCTCCATGCTGACTTCGGAGAGGAAGCCTTTGGCGACAGGTGTCAGCAATGAAAGCAGGGCATCAGCGGTTTCACGCACCTGCGCGTCATCGCTGTAACGTTCGCGATCTGTTTGCATGGCCAGGAAGTAACTCAGTGCACGGCCGCCCTCGGCGAAAGCGCGCTGGGTCAGCAGCATGCGGCGGATGTCCGGATGCACGATGATGGGATCGGCAGCTGCCTCCGGATTACTGCGGACGATGCCACGGAATTGCACGCGATCGTGGGCATAGCGCAGGGCGGTCTGGTGCGACACTTCGATCTGCGCCAGCGCCTGCTGGGCCACGCCCATGCGCGATTCGTTGATGAACGTGAACATGCAACTCATGCCCTTGTGCGGGGGGCTGATCAGGTAGCCGGTGGCTTCATCGAAATTCATTACGCAAGTGGAGTTGCCGTGAATACCCATCTTGTGTTCGATGGAGCCACAGCGCACAGAATTGCGCTCGCCGCGCTGGCCTTTGTCATCGACCATGAATTTGGGTACCAGGAACAGCGAGATTCCCTTGATGCCGGGCGGTGCGTCGGGCAGGCGGGCCAGCACGATATGGATGATGTTGTCGGTGAGATCGTGCTCGCCGGAGGAGATGAAAATCTTGCTGCCGGTGATGCGGTAGCTGCCGTCGGCAGCGGGTGTGGCACGCGTTCGCAACAATCCCAGATCAGAACCGCAGTGAGCCTCGGTCAGGCACATGGTGGCTGACCAGAGTCCTGCGATCAGGTTGGGCAGATAGCGGCGCTTCAAGTCATCATTGGCGTGTGCGGCAATGGTCTGGATGCCACCCATGCTGAGCCCGGGATACATGGTCCACGCATGGTTGGCCGTGCACATGATCTCCATGCAGAAGCCGGCGAGCGAGGACGGAAGCCCCTGACCTCCGAGCTCCGTTGGCATGGCCAGCGTGGTCCAGCCATTCGCAATATATTCCGCATAGGCTTGCTTGAAACCTGGCGGGGTAGTGACCTCGCCGTCGTGCCAGGTGCAGCCGATCTTGTCGCCGACTGCGTCCAGCGGCGCAAGCACCTCCTCGGCAAACTGGGCAGCACTTTCCAGCACTGCTGTAACGATATCGGGGCTGGCTTCGCGGCCCTGAGGGAAGCTGGTGTAATGGGAAGTGAAGTCGAACACCTCCTCAATGTTGAAGCGCATATCGCGCAGTGGAGTCTGATAGTGGGACATTGTCTGCCTCCTTTTGATCGCTTTGGGCTTGATGTCGGGTCTTTCCCGAAGCATAGCATGGTCTCGGCAATTACCGCTGTTGGCAGACATTCCGAGCGTGGTCTCGGCCTCAGAAAAAAAGTTTAATTCCCAGCGACGATGAGATTACACTTACCCGCCCGTTTGTACGGCAATCCTCTTTTACGGAGCCCCTCTTTCAGGGAGACAATGTGACAATGGAACAATGGCCCGCACAGATCAGTATCGACGCGTTCCGCCGCACCTGGGTGCTGGAAGGGGAACCGCTGTGGCGTCGGGTTTTCGAGACCCATCGAGACAAAATGCAGATCAAGAGTCCGCAGATTGCGCTGGGTAATCTTGAGAAAATTTTCACCTGCACTTTCCGCCTCGCCAACAGCAAGGGTTTTCAAGCCATGAGCCTGCGTGACCTCAGTCGCGAGACCGGCATCAGCATGGGTGGCCTGTATGCATATATCGGCAGTAAGGACGACCTGGCCGCCGCCATTGAAGAAGTGTTGCGCAAGGCCATCGATGATGTGATGTCCGATGAGGCGGTGATCAGTCTCAGCCCGGTAAGCCGGCTCAAGGCGATCATTTTCGGAGACATCTACATGAACGAAATCATGCACCCCTGGTATTACTTTTGCTATCTGGAGGCCAAGGGTTTGTCACGTGAGCAGCGCGAAGCCGCGATGCAGATGGAGCTGAAGTTTGATGAGCGTCTGCGTGATACGGTTCAGGCGGGCGTGGATGCGGGTCTGTTCTCCGTGGACAATATCGCTATGCTGGCAGCCAACACGACTTCGATGCTGCAGCAGTGGTATCTGAAGCGCTGGAAGTTTCAGTTGATGGGCACGCGCACTGACGAATATGCCGGGTTCGTGTTTGCGACCACGTTGCGTAATCTCAGCTATTCTCTGGATTGATACCTTGTTTGTCCGCGTAAAATGCGCGGATGGTCGGCATGTCGGTTTCGATCTGACCGCTGGGATGAAAGAAATCGGCGAGACCTGCTTCCTTCTTCGCGGCATCGATGTACCCCATCAGCACCGGCACACCGGCGTTGACAGCGATGTGATAAAAACCTGTCTTCCATTCCTTGACCCTGCTGCGCGTGCCTTCCGGCGGAATCAACACCACCAGCTCCGGGTTTTCGTGATACTGACGCACCGTATGTTCGACCAGATTGTGATTGCGGCTGCGATCCACCGGAATGCCACCGAGCCATTTCATCAAGCCCGCGACAGGGAAGGGGAACAGGCTGCTCTTGCCCATCCAGTAGATGCGCATGCGCAGCTTGAGAACCACCAGCAGCATCAATACGAAATCCCAGTTGCTGGTGTGTGGCGCTCCGATCAACACGAAGCGCGCATTCTCCAGCGGTCGGCCCACGGCCTTCCAGCCGCTGAGCTTGAGTAAACCAATCGCGATGATCCGCAGCAATGGCGTCAGTACTGGTGTCGAGAAGACGGTGGTACGCATAGTTCAGGCAACTCTCTTGGCGGAGGTTCAGGCGTGGTAATTCTGCATGTTCCTGCAGCGCCGATCTACCATGACTTTACAAAGTCGCTCACGTTCAGCTCCCGCAGTGGACGAGGGGCTCCCTCGGGCTGACCAACGTAGAGGAATCCGATAATCTTTTCGTTTTCGCCGATCCCCAGTGCTGCGGTAATCAGAGGATGTGAGGCCATCGGACCGGTTCTCCAGATGGCGCCGATGCCCTGCGCATGCGCTGCCAGCAATATGGCATGGGTGGCGGCAGCAGCCGACAAGTCCTGCTCCGGCACCGGAATTTTCGGATGCGGCGCAGCGCGGGAAATGCTCGCGATAATCAGTGGTGCACGCAGCGCCTTGCTGGCGGCGCTCTGTTGTTCTTCCACGCTGAGCGCTGGATCGTCCTGTAGCGCGGCAGCTGCAAACAGCTCTGCGAGTTTTTGCAGGGATTGTCCTTCAATGCGCAGAAAGCGCCAGGGACGCAGCTGCCCATGATCTGGCGCGCGCAGTGCTGCTCGGAAAAGATTATCGATGGCGCTGTCTGCGGGCGCGGTGCCGCTGACTCGGGCGACGGAGGATCGGGTGTGCAGTGCGCTCAATGCGTCCATGAATTGCCTTTGCTTTAGCGTGTTTTTGTTTAGTGTGGCTGTTTTAGTCTACTGTGGCGGCCAAGAATAGTGGAAAACGTTGCCGATGGAAACCGGCCGCCACGGCAGCGCGCAGCGGCTGCGGCGACCCGCATTGGCAGTGGCCCCCAAATTATTTGGGGGGGATGTTGTCGAGTGGTTTTGTGGTACTATTTCCCACTAAATTAGTCGGGAATACCTGTGCGAGACAGGATTGCCGATGCAGAAGAACTGAAACTGGAGCCAGAGTCTGCGTATGAGTTCAATAGCTGATGTGATTGCCGTAAGTTCCGACCGCCCGATGTATCCTCAGGCGAAGTCGCGCTGGTTTGGTAAGGCGGCAGGAAAGAAACTGCGTCTGGTCCTCAGTTTTTACTCTCCGGATGGCAACGAAGTCGCCATGCCGCTGGCCAGCATGTCGGCTTACTTGAAGCGTGACTTCCCCTGGGTCGAGGTCATTCTCAAGCCGATTCTGATCCTGCGGGATGCCGAAGCTTATAACCCGGAGAACTATGCCCGCAGCATCGTGGCGCTGCAGCCTGATCTGATTGCCTTCTCCGTGATGAGCCCGCACTGGTACCCTATGGAGCCTTATTTCCAGGTGCTCAAGTCTTTGCAGCCGGAATTGCCGATCTGTATCGGTGGTTATCAGGCCATGCTCTCTCAGGAGCAGACTATCGAGAACCCGAATGTGGATTTCATCTGCGTGGGCGACGGCGAGTATGCCATCGGCAATCTCGTGCAGTTTCTGCGTGGCAGCAAAGACGGTCCTGTTGACGGCATGTGGGAGAGTCTGGCCGATGGGGATGTCTTCAAGACCGAACCGCATCAGATCGGCGATCTGGCCGCACTGCCATTCCCGGATTACGACATTTTCGCGAAGGACGGTAAATTCACCGATGTGAACACTTCGATCTTCGGGCCGAAGGAAAAAGTGGTATTGCCGGTGATGACCGGTCGCGGCTGTCCGTATCGCTGTACCTATTGCTGCAACACGCCACTGCTCGATGGCTGGAAGGTCAAGAAGGAATTCCTGCGCAAGTACGAACCCGAGGCGATGGTCGATGAGTTGATCCGTCTGCGTGATCGTTACAACGTCGGCTACTTTGAATTCTGGGACGAGCTGTTCCTCTCCAACCTCAAGTTCGTGCGTGCCTTCTTCGAGATCTACAAGGAGAAGATTCATCTGCCATTCTCCATCAATTCCCGCGTGGAGGTGATGAACGAGAAGTTCTGTGAATCGGCTGCAGACGCCGGGTGTCACACGATCTGGTTCGGCATCGAGAGCGGCGACGAGAAGTATCGCTCCGGCATGCTGGGTCGCAAGATGACCAACCAACAGGTGATCGAAGCGGCTGAGAACTGCAAGAAGGCCGGCATCAACCGCCTGACTTTCAACATCGTCGGCATGCCGCTGGAGACGGCGGAGAATATGCGCCAGACACTGGAACTGAACCGTCGCGTTGCGCCCGAATTTTTCTTCTTCTTCCCCTATATTCCGTTACGTGGCACGCCGCTCTACAACAAAGCGAAAGAAGAAGGTCTGCTGCTGACTTCCAAGAAGAACCTGCATTATCTCTCGGCGGCCAACGACAAACAGTTCACTCTTAACATGAAGGAGCGCCCCGATCTGCTGACGGCGGAAGAGTACAACTCTATCTGTCAGGAGATGCTGGCCTTCCAGGAGAGCAACAACCGTTTGAGTTTTGCAGATGATGCGGGTGAACAGGTCATTGCGAAAGTGCAAGACAAGAGCTTCAGCATGATCGATGACGAGCAGAAGGCGGCGTTTGCTGCTGTTGCTGTCGCGGCCGAGCCGGTGGTCAAGGAGTACGTGCCACCAGCGGTACTCGCCGCTTCGGAGCAGGGGACAGGTAGCCAAGAAGGCGGCCTGCTGGCCAGCATTCGCAATCTGTTCAAGAGCTGAAGTGCCTCCTGCTGCGGGCCTCAGAGGTCCGGCAGCAGTGGGTCAGTGCGAGTGCATAGCGCTCTTGAAGCTGCGCCATGACAACACTGCCATGATCATGTTGCCCAGCAACGCCCCACCGTAGAAGCCCGCCAGCCCAAACAATTCACTGCCCAGCCATGCCAGCGGCACGTAGAAGATAAAGAAGCGGGCGATACTCAGATACAATGCCATCATCGGCTTGTGCAGCGCATTGAAGGCCGAATTGGTGAGAATCACCACTCCCTGCAGTCCGTATCCTAGCGGCAGTATCCAGATGAAGAGTCTTATGGCTCGGGCCACTGCCTCATCCTCCGTGAAGACTCCCGCTATGAACCACGCCAGCAATCCCATCACGACAAACACCAGCAGCTGCCAGACGAGGATGAATTTCATCGTCAGGCGATAAGACTCCATGATGCGGTCCATGCGCCCGGCACCCAGATTCTGGCTGATGAAGGGCGGCAGCGTGGACGACAGCGCCAGCACCAACAGGCAGGCGATGGATTCGATGCGCGACCCCACGCCGAAGGCTGCCACGGTACTCTCTCCGTAGCTGGCGGCGATGGCGGTCATGATGCCGGCGGCCAGTGGCGTCATCATGTTGGCGCCGGACGCAGGGATCCCGATACGCAACATTTCCCGACTGGAGGAAATGAAGATAGCGAGAGAGGGAATGCCTTTGTAGACCAGCTGAAGTTTGTTAGTCAGGTAGTAGAACAGATAGAAAAAGGCCACGACCCAGGAAATCAATGTGGCGATGGCGGCCCCCTGAATTCCTAATGCAGGGATGGGGCCGAAACCGAAGATAAAGATCGGGTCAAGGACGGCGTTGATCACTCCAGATGCCGCCATTACGATGCTCGGCGTCTTGGTGTCGCCGCAGGCTCGCAGCACG
>CAIOZF010000121.1 GCA_903862645.1 uncultured Gammaproteobacteria bacterium | reverse complement strand
GGCGATACCCTCAGAGAAAGCTCAAACTGCCGGAGGGCTTCCGCATGCATCCCTCTCGCAGCAAGTTCCTTCCCAATCTCGATGCTCGAAACAAGCTCAGTCTCTGCGACTTCGTAGGTCTTACCCTCAGAATCTCCGATTGATGCTGGGCGATCAGCTTCCTTTTTTTTCCAGAACAGTTTTAGCAGTTCCATAAGCCTCAAAAGAAAATTTCAACGATCAGCATGAAGCATGGCCTCTCTCTCCGCACACCACTCACGAGAGTACTCACAATTTACATAGTCAGGGAAATACGGCCCCCCTAGGGTATAGTGAACAAGCGATACATCGCTTGAGGGCAGATCGTATTCCACGAGATGATTCCAACGGTGCGGCAGACTTCCGATATCCTCATCGCCACGAAGCCATTTAAACTGATGCAAATCCAGTCCACTGGCTGTGCTCACATATTCCGGCGTAAGGGAAGTACATTTTTCATTGTTGAAAATCATGACACTTGACCAGTTCTTTTTTTCATATGTAGTCTGAGTCTGCTTCAGGAACTTGACCGTTTCTCGGGGGCGATGATCATGCTTTATCACCTGCAAGGCATAAGAACTATCCTTCAGTCCCCATAACATAGAGATGTCATCCAAAACCAGCATGTCACAATCTATGAATATGGAATGCCCCGTGTAGCCGGAAAGATACGGCACTAAGAAGCGTGAAAAAGAGAAATCAGTAGACTGCAATGGATGCCGCTCGCGTTTAAGAATCCCATTTAGCTGGGAAAGAGCGAGGGGAACTATAGCGACAGGAACAGTACTTCTCCTTAGTATGCTAAAGGAGAGCACATTGAAAGCGATAGCCTCCCTGGGGTCGTAGCCAATAAATACCCTGATCACTTGAGCTCCGAAAACTGGTTAGACAGGACTTACTCAGAAGTCGCCAAGTATGGCGACAGAAATAGGTTCAATGCCTCTATGGGCACGGTGTGCGCTGTCGCCTAAACAAGCGACTCCTGATTAAGCCATCATCTGATTATACTTTTGCCATTGATATTCCGCTTTCCCAGTCTAGCAAAGGCCTGTGGATGGTGATTTTTTCACGGGTAACTCAATGACCAAATGCTATACTTTCAAACATCATTATCATGCGCAGCTATGCGGTATGTTGATCCCCAACCACTGCCATAGATCAAACTGGGAGACGATCAATTATGTTTAAACTCTTCGGCCCTAGCAGTACCGACGAGTTCGCCAAGAATTTGGCTCAAGATATTGCCAAGCGCTACCCTCCGGCGATAGCCAATAATCCGGAACAGATGGTCTCTCAGAAGCGATTGACAGCGATTCTTGAGGATGCATTCAACAAAGCCCGCCAGTTCAATTCCGATAATCGACTTGGAATGTACAAGAAGGCCTCTCTGGGAAACACCTTCAAATGGGAATTGAAGGAAATGGGCTACGATAAGAAATTTGTGGATATGGCCACAGAAGGCCTAATTGTCTACCTGACCAAGCGTTAAAAGGCTCAGTTCCTTATCAAGCAGAGTAGCCGGGGATTTTCCCCTCATCCACATGATCTATCTGCTGCGCATCGAGAAACTGCACTGCGTATTCCAGATAGACTTTCTTTCTGACAAATACATCAAATAGGTCAGCATCTATGTGCCCATCTTGTTTGAACTTGCCGAGTATCTGCAGGGACTCCGAGAGAGTTTTGCCTCTCTTGTAAGGCCTATCCTTGGCCGTCAGAGCTTCAAATATGTCGGCTATCCCCATCATTCTAGAAGGAACCGACATCTCCTCACGCTTGAGGCCCCGCGGATAACCTTTGCCATCCATACGCTCATGATGCCCACCGGCATACTCTGGCACTTTGTTCAAGTGCTTGGGCCAAGGTAGTGCCTCGAGCATGTTTATGGTAGCAACAATGTGATGATTGATGGTTTCTCGTTCTGCTGCAGTCAAAGTACCTCTTTTGATGGTCAAATTCTCCACCTCATTTTCGGTCAATAACTGCGCTAAATTCCCAGAGGGATCAATCCACCTATACCTAGCTGAGATTTCCAGGATCCGATCCTGAGCCTCAGGAGTCATGAATTCCCCGCCGATGTTATGACGACGAATGAATTCACGATCTTCTTCTATACGACAACACTCGTCATGAAGGGATTGCTCAATCGAATAAATTGCGCTTCGCAACTGCACCTCATCTAGCATGCCTTTTCTAATGACCTCCGACTGGGCCTTAAGAGCCGCAATTTCAACGTCTCTCTTGATGACTTCGAATCGGGTATCTATTAGATAGATCCGGTCATAGATGGTCTCAAGTTTAGTAGCCTTGTCAACGATATGAACCGGCGTGGTAACCTTTCCACAGTCATGGAGGAGCCCCGCAATCTTGAGTTCATACCTGTCCTTGTCGGTCATCCTGAACTCTGAAAATGGTCCCGACTCGGTGGCATTTGCAGCCTCGGCGAGCAACATGGTCAATACCGGCACCCTCTGGCAATGGCCACCGGTATATGGCGACTTTTCATCAATCGCTGAGTTGATAAGTCCTATGAATGACTCAAACAACTCTTCAAGCTGAATTATTAGCTGCCGATTCGTTATTGCAATTGCCGCCTGGGATGCAAGAGATTCAGCCAAACGTTGATCCGACTCCGAGAAGGGCACGAAACCACCATCTGAATTCGGCTTGCAATTGATTAGCTGAAGCACGCCAATGATCTCTCCGGCATGATTCCGCATCGGAACAGTCAGGAATGAGCGCGACTGATAGCCTGTTTTCTTGTCAAAATTCCTTGTCCCGGAAAAATCGAAACCCTCTGCTTCATATGCATCGGCAATATTCACAGTCTTTCCAGAAAGGGCTGCATACGCCGCCACCATCCGGTTGTTGGGCTCATTGTCCTTGCCATACAACTGCACCGGATAGAAAGGAATGGGATTTCCAGTGGTACCACCCATGGCAATCGATAGAGAATCATTGCGCATGATTGCAAAATTCAGCCTGGAACCACCTTCCAGGAGATATAGCGTTCCACCGTCAGCCTGCGTGATTTTCTGCGCAGCAAGTAGAATCTTCTCCAGCAAAGCATCAAGATTACTTTCCTGAGAAAGCGCAGAGCCAATCTCGTTGAGTTGCTCCAAGCGGGCAAAAAGACCTTCTATAGTATCCATCAGCCCTCTTTGAATCGGAGTTCTTCAGCACATATAACAGCGAACATGAGTTGCATCATCCCAGCCTCTGCATACTGTCTAATACCTCAAAATCTAACCAGGCAATCTCTACGTCCTGTGGGTCAAAATGAGCCTCACATGCACCAAATCACTATTTGATACAGACTGCCCTGACCTGCGCTATGTCCGTAATGCCTTGCAGTATCTTCTCTATACCGTCCATCTTGAGTGTACGCATACCTTCCTCAAGAGCAACAGCCAGCATCTCAGCTACCCGCGCATGCTCCTGAATGAGCTTCTTCAACGCATCTGTGGCAATTAACAGCTCATGAAGACCAACACGCCCCTTATATCCAGTGCCGCTGCAAACCTCACAACCAACTTTCTTGAATAACGAAAATTGCCCTTTTTCATTTCCATAACTCTTGACAAGATCCTTGTACACATTCTCGAAAGCACTTTTGGCATCCTTCTTGAAAGGACCTGTATTCAGCAATTCAGCGCAGTACTCCTGCAGTAACTGCTTAATCTCTTCAGGGCTAGGGGTATAAGCCAGTTTGCATTTTCCACAAAGGCGTTTTGCCAGACGCTGAGCAAGAATCCCCAACAGGGCATCGGCAAAATTGAACGGGTCCATGCCCATGTCCAGTAGCCGTATGATCGACTCAGTGGCACTGTTGGTGTGCAACGTGGCAAACACTAGGTGACCTGTGAGAGAAGCCTCAATTCCGGTTCCAGTGGTCTCCTTATCGCGCATCTCACCAACCATTATGATATCGGGATCCGCTCGAAGAAAAGCTTTCATGACAGCCGCAAAATCAAGTCCGGCCTTCTTGTTGACTTGAACCTGCCGAAGACCCTTCTGTGTTATTTCAACCGGGTCTTCTGCCGTCCAAATTTTCGTTTCTGGGGTATTGAGATACCCAAGTACTGAATGCAATGTTGTCGTCTTGCCGGAACCAGTTGGCCCACAAACGAAAAACAGTCCGTATGGCTTGCCGACCGTATCCTTCAACTTGGGAAGATTCGAAGGAGATAACCCCAATTTATCCAGGGGTATGGGCTCACCTGCGGCGAGAATACGCATGACTATGTCTTCGACACCGCCTGCTGATGGAATTGTTGCAACACGCAATTCAATATCGAGTGGACCGAACTTCCTAAACTTTATCTTTCCATCCTGAGGCTTTCTTTTCTCAGAAATGTCAAGATCACACATGATCTTCAAGCGAGCAACGATTGCATTCCTGTATGAAGCGGGAACTTCAATATAGGGCACAAGAGAGCCATCCTTCCTGAACCGTATTTCGGTCTTTGCTTTGCCAGGATAAGGTTCAATGTGTATGTCAGAAGCGCCTTGATTGTATGCGTCAATAATTATCTTGTTGACCAGCTTGACCAGTTCGTTATCAGCCGCCTGGGAAATATCGTCTGTTCCTCCTTCGTTTTCCACGGCACCCTCGTCGTCATCCAGACCGGACAACAGATCCCCAATATCACCAGTATCAATTGCCTCCTGCCCGTAGAACGCGTTCAATGTTTCCCGGAATTCCTTCTGGGTAGTGACCTTGTAGACAGGCTTCAACTTGGGGAAGACATTGGTGACGATTCTCGAGCTCTTTATCCTTTCCGGATCCAGCGCGAGAACAATCAACCCCTCCTTGCTATCTTCGATTGGCACCCATCCCTGAGACTCCACGTACTCTCGCTTGAGATTCTTGAGCAAGTCCATCGGTTTGATACGATCACTCTTGTACGGTTCGTAAGGCGTTCCAAAAAACTTAGACAATGCGGCACCAATTGCCGGAAGCTTGACTTGAAATTCTTCAATCAGGACCTGTTCTATGTCTACTGCTTTTTTTCTGGCAGATCGAGCAGCTAATTCAAATTCAGCAGCGGAGATGAGCGCATCAGAGACAAGGAAATCATACTTCGTCTT
>CAIOZF010000120.1 GCA_903862645.1 uncultured Gammaproteobacteria bacterium | reverse complement strand
TTACTCTGACCCCAACTTTTCACAGCGGCAGGTGGAGATAGGTTCCCGCTGGTTGTTGTTGAGAGACTCCTGGCTTTCTGTAATCGCAAACCCCCTCGGTGAACACCGTCTGCAGTTGCGCCCACTGCGCATCGCTCATCGCGATCGGATAGTCCCCGCGGGCCACCGGTTTGAGTACACACTTGATTGCATCGTCCGCTATCGGCGCGCCGGCTGCCAGGCGCGGATTAGTGTGAGATGGGTAGAGTGTGTTGCATTGCCCGGCGCCCATGAAGACGAATTCCTCTTCGATGCGAACGCCCTGAGGGTCCCAGCAGGCGTCTACCGCCGCAGCAGGCTTCGCGCGCACCACCTTGTCAATGGCTGTGCTGTCCGAAGCATCGGCCTGAAGGGCATCCAGCCATTCTGTCATGGTGTCCAGTGCCAGCTCGGCCACCATGACTCCTTGCTCGCGTCCTGTATATAGCCATATCACCTGATTGTCTGCCCGTCCATTGGCCTTGAGCAGACGCTCACGAATCTGGAAATCGCGGAAGCGATCGTGGATGTCGCCGATGGCATCGTTGTACGGGCGATAATGCAGGAGGGGGACACTGCCCAGTCCACCACCGCCCATGTTGACGCGACCGCCCCGGTAGACGTTTTCCAGTCCCTCAAGTTGCGCAGCTGTGCGGACGGCTGAGGGTTTGCCATCCCGATCAAAACCGCCGACATGTTGGTTCAGATCGATGAACTCGTCGACGCTGATGACCCCGGACTGTAATGCTTCCAGCCCGTACTGTATGCCCGTGTTGTCGAGGGCTTGATACGCAAAGCCCGTCGCCGGATCGCGTCCCAGCGTCGCGACATTGGTGTCATAGATCGTGCAGCGGGCGCCACGGGGATTGATCTGCGCCTTGTAAACCATGTCCTCGGGAATGCCACATCCGGTGTCGGCGACGATTACGTCAATGAAGGAGCGCTCCCATGAGGTGCAGGTGCCCGTTGAATATCCCTCTACGGCCTCACGTTTTTCATCCGGCCATTGTGCGGGGTTTCTGCCAAAATAATTCATCAGCAGGCGGCAGTCGCTGACACCCGGGCGCAAACTGAAGGAGTCCGCGAAGCTCATGCTGGGCAGCAGGCCGTCGAGGAGGCCGGGATAGTTCTGCGTGATCAATAGTTGTTGAATGGCACCGCCCGAGCCTCCGTAGCCGACAGTCCACTGTGGCACTGCAAAACTCTCTATGAAGTGCTCCTTCAGCATCATCAAGGTTTCTGCCGAAAGGCTGTCGTTGCACTGATGCCCCATGACGTTGAATGACGACACCACATGAGCGAAACCCTTGCTCAGAATCATTTCATCCAGCACCGATTCGCGGCTGCGCGAGCCTTGATTGTAGTTGGTGCCACAGCCACCCCCAAAGGTGAAAAGGAGTCGCTGATTCCAGCCCAGTTCCGGGTTCCACCGACCATAGGTTTGTCGGGGGTCATCCAGAATGGCAATGTGATATATTGAACGATTGATGGTGCCCGACTCCAGGCGCACCACAAAGGGGACCGTCTTCCCGGCACTTGTTGTGGTGTTGACCATGTCTACCGGATAGGGCTGGGTGACGTCGGTGATTGGTTTGAAGGTGCCTTCTCTGGAGCGGTACAGGTAATCCACCTGGGTCGCTGCGGTGCAGAATGCGTCGAGTGGTTCGCCAAGCCCTTCCTCGGCGGTCGTGCAGACGAAAGGTTGAATGTGCGGGCCGGAGAATACTGGTCCGGTCAGCGGATGATTCACTAGCATCAGGCGGGCGCTGATTCCATTGTCAGCCGTTGCCTCCAATGTATTAATCCCGTCATCAAGCCCCTCAACAAGAGCTTGCAGACTCTCACCGATGTCCGTCTCGGTTAAAGCGCTGTCGCGGAAGACTGAGCTTATATCGTTGCCGTTGAGAGCGACCCGGACATCGGCGGCGTCAATGCCGCTGCTGTCGAGCCGCACCAGGGCGTCACCCCCAGTGATCAGGTCGGCACGCGTCGACAATACCGAAAGGGTCAATGAGGGAGGCTCGATGTTGCCGGAGAGGATGTTGGAAGGCGGGGTAGGATTGTCGCGGCTGCAGCCTGTGATCAAAGCAGCGCCAAGAAGCAGAGTCAGTGTTGTACGGCTGCCTGTCATTCATGATTCTCCTGTGCGGCGAAGGCAGATGAGTTGCCCTCGCCGCACAGCATACACTAGGACTGGCCGATTACATGGAATAGCCTTTTTCGTCGTGGTCGGAGATATCCAGACCCATTTGTTCTTCATCGTCAGTGACGCGCAGGCCGGAGGTCAGCATGCCGACGAGCTTGATGAGAACGTAGGTCACCGCAGCCGTATAGATACCGACAGCGAGGATGCCGATGATTTGGACTCCGAGTTGCGAGCCCATGGTCATGCCCTCTGCATAGCCATTGCCACTGAATACACCAAGTTCTTGAGAGACAAAGACCCCGGCCATCAACGTACCGAGGATGCCGCCGACGCCGTGCACAGGGAAGACGTCCAACGAGTCGTCAATCTTGATCTTGTGCTTCAGGTAGTTGGTGGCGTAGAAGCACAGGGCACCGCCCATGATCCCGATCACCATGCCGCCAGCGGGGCCGACGGAACCGGAGGCCGGGGTAATAGTCGCCAGGCCAGCCACCATGCCCGTGACGGCACCGAGCCCGCTGGGCTTGCCGTGTCTGATCCATTCGATGCTCATCCAGGTCATCGCGCCAGCGGCAGCCGACATATGGGTTGCCAGCAGGGCCATGCCTGCACTGCCATTTGCAGCCAAGGCGCTGCCCGCATTGAAACCATACCAGCCTACCCACAGCATGCCTGCGCCGGTAATGGTCATGGTCAGGTTATGCGGCATCATGGGAGAAGTCAGGAAGCCGTGACGCTTGCCCAGAAGAACGGCGGTCAGGACAGCTGCCACACCGGCGGTCACATGTACCACGGTGCCACCCGCAAAATCGATCAGGCCCATCTGAAACAGCCAGCCATGTTCAGCCCAGACCCAGTGGCACACCGGGAAATACACGAAAATTGACCACAAGCCACTGAACAGCAGCATGGAGGAAAACTTCATGCGTTCCGCAAAGGCCCCGACGATCAGCGCTGGAGTGATGATGGCAAAGGTCATCTGGAAGGCCACGAACAAAGGCTCTGGAATGTTGCCCCAAACGGAGTCTCTGGTTACGCCGCTCAGGAAGGCTTTGTCCAGCCCGCCCCAGAAACCATTCTCAGCGGGGCCGAAGGCGATGCTGTAACCCATGACCAGCCAGATTACTGAGATCAGGGCGGTGATAGCAAAGCATTGCATCAGGATGGAGAGGACGTTTTTGCTGCGCACCAGTCCTGCGTAAAACAACGACAACCCGGGCACTGTCATGAACAGCACCAGCGCGGTTGCGGTCAGTATCCAGGCGGTATTGCCGCCATCGATCTCGCTTTCAGCTGCGAACGACAAAACTGGGAGACACATCAAAAGGGGCAGGCTGATCATGCTGACAAGCGGTTTTTTTATTGTTGGCATAGTGAATTCCTTTAAGTCTGATCTTGCGGGGGATGAAGCCCGCACTTTCCGTGCACGGACGGGTTGGGCGATTACAGAGCTTCGTTGCCGGTCTCACCGGTGCGGATGCGGATGCTCTGTTCCAAGGGAGTTACGAAGATTTTGCCGTCACCGATCTGGCCGGTATTGGCGGCTTTGCAGATGGCCTCGATCGCCTGATCAACCAAGTCATCGGCAATTGCGATTTCAATCTTGGCCTTGGGCAGGAAGTCGATGACATACTCGGCACCTCGGTACAATTCGGTGTGACCCTTTTGCCGACCAAATCCCTTCACTTCCGTGACGGTCATGCCATTCACACCAATCTCCTGCAGCGCTTCGCGCACATCGTCAGACTTAAATGGCTTGATAATAGCGGTGATAAGTTTCATGGTTTTGTCTCCAGCATGGTTACATTGGTTGGCGTCTTGGTCGGTGTGTTCGGACGAGATGTCTGCCTTATTTTGGTGCGTAATTTCTGCACCCCAATCTCAACCCGCTCTCAGACCTGCGCATTCAAGAATCAGCGCAGAAATCAGGACAGGGATGCGAGGCGGAGGCCGAACGATTGGCGTAGACTTTACCATGGGGAGGTTGAAAGCACCAACCCCGTGCGGAGGCTTCTTCCTGCGGGAATTTGTGCACAATTTTGATGCACGACCTGTCGGTGAGGCGCAAAAAATGACGTAAAAACCGGGAAGGTTGTCCGGGATGGAGTAACGCGATGATCTTCTCAAAGGGGCATACGGGCTATAAAATTCAGACGTGCTCTGACGTCGGTCAGATTCGTGTTGAGCGTGCCAATTTACCACACTATCGTCGTTCGTTTGCAAAACGATCACGACCTTGATCAGCGGCATCATGACCCGCGCCAACATCACGATGGAACTAAAGGCCGGCGCGTTCAGTGCCACAGTCAATCCCCAGATTCTCGCGACTTACCCACTTAACGGACCGTTCAGGATAAAACCGAATCGGAACGTCAGGCTGGTCAGAGAGTTGATCGTGGCTCCCATGTCGCCGGGCACCCGACGATAGTCTCCCTATGCCCGACCGCGTGAGTCAGAATTTTCTTTTCGACGCGCCAAAAAAGGAAAAAGCCCCTAAATTCTTTCGGAACTTAGAGGCCCTCTTAGGGTGTTAAATAATTATTTAATCTAAAATTCTACTCTAATTTGACATCCACTTTTTTCACTACGCGTTTGCATTTTGCTAATGGACTTCAGCGTAAACATTTTTTGATTCATTTCAGCAGTTGCGATAAGAGTAAAAAGTGATCTGGTTTTTGACCTGGCGAAGTCGAATCTTTTAGGGTCTAGTTCAACCGGAAATTGTGCGTCTTACAGCATTGGTTTTGTGATTGCTACCACCAGAATGAATACGGCGGTGGCCAGAGCAAGTGCGAAAGCGATGATGCGAGCTTGACGGGTTTTAGCGGTACGCATGACCACTACTCCTAGGCCGATGTAGACAATAAGACCAAGCACTTTTGCACCCACCCATGGCGCGACCCAAGGATACAGCCCTGACATCACCACCAGGATAATGGCGCTGACCAGTAGAACTGTGTCGATCACATGCGGAAGTATCCTCACGAGTTTTTTCTCCACGATCGGAGATTCGTTGATCTTCAGAATACCGCGGCCGAGAAAACCGAAGATCGACAGCATGGCGAAGGTCATATGGACGATTTTGATAAAGGTATACATGGTTGGGGTGAACTCCTTTGGGATTGGGTAAGAATATGTGCCGGAGATGATAGAGGAATTCCGCAGAATTGTGAAAACAATACGCTGTCGCCCGTTAAAAGCAGCTCGTCACAACATGGAATTTTGATCAGGTCCGATTCAGCCGTCCTGCCTAAGATGAGCCTTGCTGTGCTTACACCAATCATAAGTAACGGATATGTAGGGGATTCAGATGCTTTCAAAACAGATGTTTGCAGTACACGTACTTTCAAAAGGTGCATTGCTGCCTGGGACAGTCACGCCGAGTATGCCGATGGCAGTGAGGTCTGGCATTACCAAAATAATAGCAAGGCCGACACCGCAGTAGGTCTCTTTTTGCTATTCCATGTCGATGTCGAGAGCGAGGTTGAGAAGAAATTGTCGGTGGCCATCAAGGATGGGCTGGCGACTGACTATTGGAAAGAAAGCTCACGAAGCTGAAGATTGCCAGACCAAGGATTTTAACAAAGGGCGGATTTAACGTAGCGTGTCGAGCCAGGGCTGCAGCTCATTCCAATCAATCGTGAAGACGTGGCTGCCATCAGGCACCAATTTGGCATCCACTCTGGCGCCGGCTTCGGTCAGCTGTTTCTGCAGGATGGGCAGCTGGCGGTTCCAGCGCAAGAAATCATTCTCGCCGATGCGGAGGAAGATCGGCAGATTATGGAATTCGCCGATGATGGCGTGATCCTTGATGATGCCGGGGACGGCGACGACACCGTAGTACTCTTCGGGATTCCGGCTGGCAATCTCCAATGCAGAGCTACCACCATTCGAGACTCCCACCAGCAAGGTTTTTCCATCTTCGATGGCAGGTAATTTCTGCAGGTGTTCGATCACTTTGGGAATTTTTTTGCCATTGTTGCCGAAGAAGGAATTGTCATCAGGGGACACCGGCACCGCGATGACCCAGCCGCGACTAGCGAGTTCATAGCCCAGCCAGAATTGTGCGCGGACGATGTACTCGTTGGCATTGCCGCCTGACATCAGCACGGTCAGGGGCCATGGTCCTTCTCCGTCATTCTCTGGGTAAAACAGGAAAACTTTGACGCTGCTGCCATCTTCAAGCACGACAATTTCTTCCGTGGCATGTAGCAGGCCGGGAATCAGAAACAGCAACAAAAATAGTTTTCTGAGTATGCGCATGGTCATGAAATTTTAAATTTTCCGCGGCAATTCTACCAGCAACCAACCCTTTCATAACAGCGAATCGATAGACCGAACGGCTCCGGCAGGCCAGCACAGCGGGGTTGCTGGCCTTTTAACCCGGCTCTTGCAAGAGGGTGACCGGTACTGATTTGAATGCTGGCGTGCGGCTGCGTGGGTCGCTCGTCTGAGGAATCAGCACATTTGCCTCCGGGAAATAAGTCATCAAATTGCCGGGGCGTATATCAAAGGGCTTCACTTTCAGACCGCTCATGACGCCCGTCTGATTCACAAGGCGGACACGGGTGTCGGTCTTCAGACCTTCCTTCAACATGTCGTGCGGATGCATCAGCACGATGGCGCGTTCTGTCTGGCTACGATAGACGTCGTTGTCCGTGTAGATAATCGTGTTGAACTGACCCTCACTGCGCACACTGGTCAGTGTGTACCTTGAGCCCATCATGAGTGTGGGTTCTGCTGCGCTGCTTTGCAGCGCCTCCTCTGGAAAACGAAATGACGCACGGCCGTCTACCGTGGGAAATTCGGGAGTGCTCAGGATGCGCCCCTCAATGTGGAACTCTGACTTGTCTTCGTCGATCGACTCCAGTTGGCCGAAGCCTGGAATGATGCGGGCGATTGCGCGGCGGATGTGACGATGTTCGGCGAAGGCCGCAAAATCCAGTAAGTCGGCGGGAATGACGGAAGCTGCAATGGCGCTGATTATCTCCACTTCGGAGCGCAGTCCCTCCAAGCGCTCGAAGCCCCCGTCGCTCAGCCGCACGTAGTTGAACATCGACTCTTGCGTGGTCGGTTGGGTCTCTTCGTCGCGCACCCGGATCGGCAGCACGATGCACTCTTCACCGATGCCGTGCACGTGGCTCAGGTTCAGTGTGGAATTGATCAGCACCTTGAAGGGAATCGCGGCCAGTGCCGCGTCGGCAAAGGTTGAATCCGGATTGGCGGCATATAGATTGCCGCCCAGTAAAAAGGCCATGTCGATTCTGCCAGCAGCGGCCGCCTGCATACAGGCCAGTGTGTCCATGCCGGGAGTGATCGGCAGCGTGACACCGAGTTCGCGTTCGATGTTATCAAAAACCAATTGCTTTAATGCCGGACTGACTCCCATCGAACCGACGCCTTGCACATTGCTGTGTCCACGCAGGGGCAACAGGCCGCGGCCCGGTGCGCCCAACATGCCGCGCAACAAGGCGAGATTACTGATGGCTTCAACATTCTCGACACCCTGGGTGTGATGAGTAATGCCCATTCCCCAACTGAACACACAACGAGTGGAGGCCTGGTAACACAAGGCAATCTCACGAATCTGCTGCTCTGTCACGCCCGCTTGTGTGCACAGTGCGGTCCACTCGAGACGGCGGATATAGCTCGTGTATGTGTCGAAGCCATTACAGTGGAGCCGAATGAACTCGCTGTCAGCGCCGTCGTTCTCCAGCACCGCTTTGGCAATGCCATTGAGCAGGGCAAGGTCGCCACCGACGTGAGGCTGGACATAATGTGAGGCAATCTGCGCGCCGCCCACGATCATGGAGCGGAAATCGCTGGGTGAGGCGAAGCGCAACAGGCCGGGTTCTTTCGCCGGATTGATGATGATCACTTGGCCACCACGACGTCTGCATTCGATAAGCACCTTGACGAAGCGCGGATGGTTGGACGCGGGGTTGGCGCCAATCACGAAGATCGTGTCGGCCAACTCCAGATCCTTGTAGTGAATTGTGGCCGTGCCGGTGCCAATGCTGGATTGAAGTCCGACACTCGAGGCCTGATGGCAGTAATAGGAGCAGTTGTTGACGTGATTGCTGCCATACAGGCGAGCAAACAACTGCAGAATGAAGGCGGCCTCGTTTGAGGAACGCCCGGAACTGTAGAAGAAGCTGCGCTGAGGATCGCTCTGGCGGAGCCGGTCGGCGATGCGCGTGATGGCTTCGTCGTAACCGATAACACGATAGCGATCGGCGCCCGGTGCCTTGTAAAGAGGGTGACCTATGCGTCCTAGTGCCTCCAGCTGTCGGCCACTGAGCTGACGCAGCTCGCTGAGACTGTTATCTTCGAAAATAGCGCG
>CAIOZF010000119.1 GCA_903862645.1 uncultured Gammaproteobacteria bacterium | reverse complement strand
CCCGCATGGGTTCGCAAGAGGAAGACCAAACTAAAGAAATACATCCGAAGGGAGAACTGGCGCTGCAGACTCTTGCCATGCCCAAAGACACCAATGCCAATGGTGACATCTTCGGTGGCTGGCTGGTGTCGCAGATGGACCTCGCCGCAGGCATCGCCACCAAACAGGTGAGCCGCGGACGCAGTGCCACCGTCGCCATGAACAACGTAGCATTTCACTCTCCTGTCAGCGTGGGTTCGATTGTCAGCTGCTACGCCGAGATGGGCGAGATCGGCCGCAGCTCCATGCACGTCAACATCGAAGTGTGGATTTCCAACTCGCTGACCAACCATGGCAAGCGCAAAGTGGCTGAAGGCGAATTCGTTTACGTCGCGATTGATGACCTCGGCCGCACGCGCCGCATTGATATTCCTGGCAGGGTGCTGGAGTAACTCTTCACGAGCAGCCCCGACTCTCTTACCCCCGTGCCCGCTCAAGTGGGCACGGCTCACGATCCCCTTCAAGTCACCTAATCCTCCCCCACAGACCCCCGCAACTCTTTCGTTTTGCCGCGCAGCACCTTGCCCTCGACACGCTTGCGCTGCGATGACTTCGTTGGCTTCGTCGGCGTGCGGGATTTGCGCACCACACTGGCCTCGCGAATCAATTCCTGCAGACGCCGCAGCGCGTCGTCGCGATTCTGTTCCTGCGTGCGGTGCTGCTGCGCCTTGATGACGACAACACCCTCGCGGGTAATGCGGCTGTCGCGCAGATTGAGAAGCCGGTGTTTGTAGAAAAAGGGCAGCGACGAGGCGTTGATGTCGAAGCGCAGGTGAATCGCCGTCGACACCTTGTTGACGTTCTGGCCGCCCGCGCCCTGCGCGCGGATCGCGCTCAGCTCGATCTCGTCGTCGGGGATGGCAACATTGAGGGATACCTGCAGTGGCATATGAGAACTTCCTGGTGGTCTATACTCGTGGTACTGACTCAGTATAACCAAAACTCAAGATCACAGGATGTGATTATGTCGAACAGGGACGCGCCGCAGACCCTCACTGTCAGCCACTATCGGGAAGCCAGACGAATTCTGCTGGACCCTTTGACCTTCTCCTCTGCAAGGCCGCTCACCACGTCGGCAGACGGCCTTGGCTACAGCTTCGTGCTGTTCTGTTAGGACCCGCCCGAGCACAGCAGGCTGCGGACGCTGATTCAGAAATAATTCATCAGTCGCCGCGTGACGAAGCCCGTGCTGGTCGACGGCACTGCCCTGTGCAGCGGCGACACCGTGCTCATCGACATCGGTACGGCCAATCGTGATCCGGTGTTTTTTGCGGAGCCTGAGGAGTTCAACCACGCGCGCCGTGAAAAGGGGCACCTGGCATTTTCCAACGCGATTCACTATTGCGTCGGCGTTGGCCTGAGCAGGCTTGAGGCGGAGATCATGCTCAACAGGATGCTGGATCGCTACGCCAGCATCGCACTGGCGGCGCCGGGCAAGCGCTATCCGAATGAATACTTTCGGGGCTTTCGATCGTTGCGGCTGCTGCTGACTATGGAGTCGTTACTGTAACCGCAGGCTGCTCGTCTTCCTGCAACAGCAAATCCAGAGGAATTCCCAAACCTTCATTAAGTCTGCGAATCATGCTCAGGCTGAGCGGCCTTTTGCGATTCAATACCTCCGAGACTTTAGGGGCCGAGCCAATGAAAGGGATCAAATCCTTTTGACTCAACCCTTGCTGGTCCATGCGAAATTTTATCGCTTCCACAGGATCGGGTTTCGCCATGGGGAAGCGAATTCGCTCGTAGTGCTCGATCAGTATGGCAAGCAATTCAAGCTCGCTTTCTTCTTTGGAGCCTGCTGGGAGGTCGGCCTTCATTAATGTCATTAGCCGGGCAAGTGCAGCCGCGTGTTCGGCATCTGTTTTGATTACCTTTGGTGCTGGCATGTCTGCTCTCCTAAAATCCCTGCCGGTCGTACTCAGCATGAGTACCTACCCACTCAATGGCAACGATGCCATTCCGATAAACCACTGTGACTACGAGGCGATAGTGATTGCCTTTGATATTGAATATCGCTCGATTGCCCGGAAGAAAATCCACACTGCTGTAGCGTCGGCGTATATCCAGTGGTGTTCGCCAATTCGCTCTCTGTGTCTCAGCTAACCAGCCCTCCAGCGCCTTTCTGGAGTCACTATGCCTCGCAGAAAACTTGACTAGTTTGTCGCGTCCCAGGACTTTCATCGGATCATCCATGTTCCCTTATTGGGAAGTATACTCGCAGTTACCAAAAAGGGAAGTATGAATTTCCCTGTTCTTGTCTCTCGTCATGAATATAGATCAGGATTCGGGATTCTGCGGGGAGCTACAGGACTTCCAGTTTGGCGTACGACAGCACCAACCACTTGCTGCCGCCTTCGCGGAAGTTGACCTGCACGCGCGCATTGGCGCCATGCCCCTCGCAGTTGAGGACGACGCCTTCGCCGAACTTACCGTGGCGCACGCGCGCGCCCAGCGAGATGCCGCTGTCGGGTACGTCCTGCTGGACGAGTGATGGGGACAGCGCCGGGCGACCATAGAACCCGGAAGGCCGCGTGATAGTGGATTTGATGCGGACATGCTCAATCAGATTCGCCGGAATCTCACGAATGAAACGCGAGGGACGAGTGATGTTGACGTCGCCGTGCAGGCGCCGTGATTCGGCATGGGTCATGTACAGCTTCTGCATGGCGCGGGTGATGCCGACATAGCAGAGCCGGCGCTCCTCTTCGAGCCCGGCCAGCCCTTCCATCGACATCTTGTGCGGGAACAGGCCTTCCTCCATGCCAGCCAGAAACACCAGCGGGAATTCCAGACCTTTCGCGGAATGCAGCGTCATCAGCTGCACGGCGTCATCGGACTCGCTTGCCTGACCTTCGCCAGCATCGAGCGAGGCCTGGTCCAAAAACGCCGCGAGAAATGCCATCGACTCGATGGCCATGGCCTCGGCGTCCTCGTCCAGTTCGTCGAAGCTGCCAGCCGCATTGACCAGTTCCTGCAGGTTTTCGATGCGGCCGCTGGCCTTCTCGCCGCCTTCCTTTTCATGGTGTGGAATCAGACCGCTGTGGGTGATGACATAGTCAACTTTCTTCGCCAGTGCCAACGCCTCGCTGTTCTCATGCATCTGCTGGATCAGCTCCATGAAGCGCTGCACAGCGGTGGCAGCGCGTGCGGCGAGCAGGCCGTGGGCAAGGCATTTCGCGGCGGCCGCCCACAGCGATATACCTTCGTCTCGAGCGACGCTGCGCAGGATCTCCAATGTCTGATCGCCGATGCCCCGCGTGGGCACGTTGATGACGCGCTCGACGGCGGTGTCGTCGTGACGGTTCACCAGCAGCCGCAGGTAAGACAGCGCGTTCTTGATTTCCAGACGTTCGTAAAAACGGTGACCGCCGTAGATGCGATAGGGCAGGCCGACTCGCAATAGCGCGTCTTCCATCTCTCGGGACTGGGCGTTGGAACGATAGAGTATGGCCGCGTCGGAGAGGCGGTTGCCGGTGTTGAGCCAGGATTGCAGGCGCTCGACGATAAAACGTGCTTCGTCTTGCTCGTTGAAGGCCTCGTAGAGAGAGATCGGTTCGCCTTCGCCGTCGTCGGTCCACAGTTCTTTGCCGAGGCGGCCGGTGTTGTTGGCGATCAGCTTGTTGGCGGCCTTGAGAATGGTGGAGGTGGAGCGGTAGTTCTGCTCCAGCCGGACCATGTTGGCGCCTGGGAAATCCTGATTGAAGCGCTGGATGTTTTCGATCTTGGCGCCGCGCCAGCCGTAGATGGACTGGTCGTCGTCACCCACCACCATCAGGTGGTTGTCGCGGCCGGCCAGCACGCGCAGCCAGGCGTACTGAATGGTGTTGGTGTCCTGGAATTCGTCCACCAGGATGTGCTGAAAGCGGCGCTGGTAGTGCTGCAGGATCTGCGGGTTGTGCAACCACAGTTCGTGGGCGCGCAGCAGGATCTCGCCGAAATCCACCATGCCGCCCCGGTTGCAGGCCTCTTCGTAGGCGGTATAAAGCGTCAGCATGGTGCGAGTGTACTCGTCGCCGAAATGCTCGATGTTGGCAGCGCGCAGGCCCTCGTCCTTCTGCGAGTTGATGTACCACTGACACTGGCGGGGCGGCCAGCGCTCTTCGTCCAGGTTCAGGGTTTTACACAGCCGCTTGATTAGCCGCAACTGGTCGTCGCTGTCGAGGATGTGGAAATTTTCCGGCAGCTTCGCCTCGCGCCAGTGAGTGCGCAACAGCCGATGGGCGAGACCATGAAAGGTGCCGACCCACATGCCGCCGAGCGGTTGCCCCAGCAGATGCTCGATGCGATGGCGCATCTCGCGGGCAGCCTTGTTGGTGAAAGTCACGGCGAGGATGCTGAAAGGAGAAATGTTCTCAATCTGCATCAGCCAGGCGATGCGGTGCACCAGTACGCGGGTCTTGCCGCTGCCGGCACCGGCCAATACCAGCAGGTTGTTGGCGGGCGCGGCGACGGCCTGGCGCTGGGGTTCGTTGAGTGAGTCGAGCAGGTGTGAGACGTCCATGGCGCGGTATTCTAGCCTGAATAAATAACCAGTACACGCGCAAGTTCTGCCTTTGTGGGAGCGAGGCTGCTCGCGATTTTTTTCAAGCAATCGCGAGCGGGCTTTTATGCCCTCGGGTACGCTCCCACAGCAGGCTTTCTTTCAAACGGAACAACTTGCTAAGATGCCCGGCACGCTCTGAACGGTCGTTCGACGCGGGCGCCCCCCGCCGCGCGACTTACCCCCGCTGCCATGCTCGAAGGAGTCCCGTATGTCTGCCAGCTCAGATTCTGCCAAATTCAATTGGCAGGACCCATTCCTGATGAACGACCTGCTCACCGAAGAAGAGCGCATGGTGCGTGACACGGCCCGCCAGTATGCGCAGGAGAAACTGCTGCCTCGCGTCCGTGATGCCTATCGTCGCGAGTACACCGATCCGGCCATTTTTCGTGAGATGGGCAAGTTGGGCCTGCTCGGTGCGACGCTGCACGGCTATGGCTGTGCGGGAGTGAATTACGTTTGCTACGGCCTGATGGCGCGCGAGGTGGAGGCAGTGGATTCCGGCTACCGTTCCATGATGAGCGTGCAGTCGAGCCTGGTGATGCACCCCATCTACAGCTTCGGTTCCGAGGCACAGAAGCAGAAGTATCTGCCCAAGCTCGCCACTGGCGAGTGGATTGGTTGCTTCGGTCTCACCGAACCTGACTACGGCTCCGATCCGGGCGGCATGATCACGCGCGCCCGCACCGTCGATGGGGGTTTCAATCTGAACGGTGCGAAGAACTGGATCAGCAATTCCCCCATCGCCGACGTGTTCGTGGTGTGGGCGAAGGACGACGAGGGGGTGATTCGCGGCTACATCCTGGAGAAGGGCATGAAGGGGCTGTCCGCGCCCAAGATCGAAGGCAAGCTCGCGTTGCGCGCCTCCATCACCGGTGAGATCGTCATGCACAATGTCTTCGTACCTGCTGAGAACATGCTGCCGCACGTGCAGGGCTTGAAAGGCCCGTTCAGCTGCCTGAATTCGGCGCGTCTGGGTATCGCCTGGGGTGCATTGGGCGCTGCCGAGACCTGCTGGAAAACGGCGCTGCAGTACACGCTGGACCGCCAGCAGTTTGGCCGTCCTCTGGCCGCGAATCAGTTGATCCAGAAGAAGCTGGCGGTGATGCAGACGGATATCTCGCTGGGGCTGCTGGGCTGTCTGCAGGGGTCACGCCTGCGCGATGAGAACAAACTGTCGCCACCGTTGATCTCGTTGCTGAAGCGCAACTCCTGCCTGAAGGCGCTGGACACGGCCCGCGAGGCACGTGACATGCTGGGTGGCAACGGCATCTCCGATGACTTCCCAGTGATGCGTCACTTGCAGAACCTGGAGGTGGTCAACACCTACGAGGGCACCCAGGACATCCACGCGCTGATTCTCGGCCGCGCCCAGACGGGCATTCAGGCGTTTAGCTAACGCTCCGCTTCCGTATGAGCCAGTTGAAGAGCGTCAGTTGAAAAGATAGTGCAGGAAGATGCCGCCGAACACGGCGGCGCCCACCTTATGGTTGTGCAAGAAGGCTCGGAAACACGCGTCGGGCT
>CAIOZF010000118.1 GCA_903862645.1 uncultured Gammaproteobacteria bacterium | reverse complement strand
GCACAACGCAGCCCACGCCTCACGTTTGCCGCCGCGCAGCTCGTGAATCAGCTCCGCGTCTGTGAGCGGGATGGTCAATTGAAGTTCCAGGGATTAAATGTTTTGAGAGGCTCAGTCCATTAGATGTTTGCTTGGGGACAGGGATTGGAGTCGCAAAATCTTGCCAGAATTCAAGACCATGAAGAATCATGTGTCATTCGATCGCACGGACCCCTCTTCTATTGATGGCCTGGAACTCACTGATTATTCGGCGATTGCGAGAGCTACGATCCCAATAAAAAACGCCGCTGGCACATAGGAGCCAGCGGCGTTTCTGTTTTCCAACAATAGTTTGCAATTAAAGCTTGGCAGCCATCTGAGTGGCAATTCGCTTAATCGTTTCAGGATCTTGTGTCTTCTCTAGCTGATCGAAATCGCTCAACAGTGACTTGTCGCCAAGCTTGTTGATTTCTTCTCGCATGCCAGCCAAAGCACTTCCTGCATTGCCAGATTGGCTAATACCCACCAGACGCTCTTTCAGCTCAGCTTTACCTTTGACATTTGGCTGTACAACTTCGGCGGGTGTTGAACCGCCGCCGCTGCCGCCGCAGCCAATCAGCAAGCCGAGCGTCGGTAGCAGGCAAATGAAAAGAAAAGATTTATATAGCCACTCACGCATGGAAAAATGCCTCATGAATTAGGGTTAGTCCAGAACTGTGCCGATATCGCCACCATCAAACCGATTGCCGAGGCTCTGATAGACGGTCCAGGAGACATTCTCAGCCAAAAATGTAGTCGAGCCGTCCGCTCGAAGGACTGTTACACCCCCGGTGTGTTTGCTGCGGGCACCGAACAGGCCGGAGCCGTCGTAATTACAGCCGGGACAATGGAATGAACAATTTGGTCGATTGAAGTTGGGAGTAATAAGAGTATTGAAAGCCGTTCGACCGGGCTGTCCGACATACCACGGTCCGCCAACTTGGGTGCCGTTGGTTAATAGGCTTGCGCATGCGGTGGCCCAAGTTTCAACTTGAGCTTGAGTCAGGGATGCGTCATTAGGCCACGCTAGGTTTGGGTCAGAGGTAATAGTTTGACCATTCCTTGGAACTGCTAGATCCGCAGCACTTCCTGGGGCCCCACCTTGTCCGCTGGTGATGATTTCACTCATCAGAATTGTGTTGGATGTGCCATCTGTGATGTCACGAATTCCTACTCGTGTGGCTCTAGTGCAAATGCCGTTGGATCGAGCTGCGTCATTCACCCAACCACTTGCGGAGCCCATGCAGACGGCATAGTTCGTGGGGCCATTGACGGCGCCGATGGAATCCGACGGGCACAGAAACCCACTGATCCTTCCTGTCCGAATCTCGGGCAACAATGTCTCGGCATCGTTCGGAGGATCACCTTGAGACCGTCGATTTGCATTGATTAGAGCTGCGACACTTTCCGACAAGGGCTGTTGATCGACATAGGGGAGCAACATGGCGTGCGCGCTATAAGACCGCCAGCCGTCACCGGCAGCACCTTCAATCGCCGGACCAATCACCATCTTGGGAAAGCAGTTGGCAGTGTCGTGATAAGTCTGCATCGCAATGCCGAACTGCTTCAAATTGTTCTTGCACTGCGCACGGCGAGCGGCTTCACGTGCCTGTTGAACGGCTGGCAGCAACAACGCCACAAGAACGGCGATGATTGCAATTACAACCAGCAACTCGATTAACGTAAAACCTCTTCTGGAAACAGAATTTCTCATTCTCAGACGGACCTCGTAAGTTTTGTCTTGATACAAAAGATTAG
>CAIOZF010000117.1 GCA_903862645.1 uncultured Gammaproteobacteria bacterium | reverse complement strand
GCTCAGACACATAGCTTGACTAAAGAAGATTCAAACCATGCTCTCGATGAATTCTTCGTACTCGCCAATCGTCTTCTTGACAGGAATTCCGTATCCCTTGTAGAAGCAGAACTTGTCGACAAACATTGGTTCGCCAAACCAGACAGTGCAGAAGGTAATGAGCAGACGCTTGTCGCGATCATCAGTCACACGGCCTCCATAATGCACCTCGCTGTACATGTAGCGAATGGCGGGCCACGACACTCCCTTCTTGGGGTCCATGTCGTCGAGGTGGTTTTGCGTCGCTTGGATGCTCTAAAGAACACAGACCATGAGCTCAAGCAACATGAATATAACGATAGTAGAGTAAGATATATCAAAGAAAAATGGAAAACCACAGAAAGGGATAGAGTGACAAAAACTCACCGCGATAAGATCTCCTTGGTTGAATTCGTAGGGAATATTCCAGCCCAAAGGCCCGAACTTGCGGCGCTCCTGAACAACTGAGTGCAAGAATGCAACTCCGTACAACATTGGCTTCCACTGCATTGTGTTCGAGATGTCAAGCTGCTCCTGGGACACATCTGCAAACGTACGTTTGAGACCGGCCTTGAGACCTTGCGGGGGCTCGTTCGTGAACTTGATCGAAGCTTGAAGGAAGTTAATAGGAAATATTGGGTGAACTTCGGTGGTGATCCAAAGGCGGAAAGACTCGTGAACATTCTCCGCGTCTAAGATCATGCCCAAGAGCTCCGTCATAAAGTCAAGTGCCAAATGGCAGTTTTGCAACAAAACCCAGCCACCAGAAGCTTGGAAGTTTTGAACGAGCTTTCGCGCATGAACCTCTTGACCCTGACCCATGCTAACATCGCGGCACTCAATCTTCATGGATTTGGCCAGGTTTTGAATGGCAGCCGTAGGATCGGAGCCCATGGAGAGCAGGCCGACCAGCGGGACGCGAGATGTGCTCTCGCCCCACGTCAACTCGAGATCAAGAATCACACTCTCAGCAAATCGCTGTCCGAGAGACGATGCGATATACTTGCGAGCTTGGGCAACAGTGCGGTCAGGGCACCAGGAGCGAACGAGCAAAAGCTTTCGGAAAACATCGAGCGAGCTTTCATAGCCGTCGGGAAGCACCTCCAACTCTGGCTCAGGGGAATCGAACCACTGCTTCCAAGCCTTGTCGTTACGAGCTACTTGCGTCAAAATCTCGCCAAACTGAGGCAACTCACTCAGCTGCACCAAGTTAAGCCACGTGGTGTCAACGATCCACGACTTGACCTTTGGAGCCACGGCATTGAGGTCCAACAAAGCACCCCCTCGGATGAAGGTGAGGAATTCGTTGTGCTTGACCTTGCCATTGCGCATGTCAATCTTGAGGGCGAGAAGAAGAGTAAACAAGAATTTGTGGGTCTCGTAAAGACCACGAACAGTGTACTTGAACGCCTCGAAGGTGAGAAAATCAATAATGTTTGTGATGCGCTTGGCTGGAACGGGTGATTTGACCGACTTGTCCATGGACATGTTGAAAATGCCAAGGAACTGATCAAGAGCTGTCTGGTACATAACATTGACCATGCTCATTTCGACAATGAGGAAATATAAGATGCTGCCTCGAGTGGCCACAGGGCGATACTCCTCGCGAGCGGAGTTAATCTTGATTTCAGTATCACCAGCGATAGCAAGCTTCTCCGTCACTTCCTCAGCCGTGGTCTTGGTGACCTGCAGCACCGTGATGAGGCTCTCATCGTCCACAAGTGAGCCCTTTGTCGAGGTCAGGCGATGCAAAAGATTGTCCTCAAGCTCCTTCATTTT
>CAIOZF010000116.1 GCA_903862645.1 uncultured Gammaproteobacteria bacterium | reverse complement strand
CGCAGTTTTCTTTGAGAATTTCCTCATTAGTCAGCCGATATTCAATCGTCAGCCAATACGCCGATATTGCCCACCGGCCAGCAACTCCATCTTTCCATTCAGTTCCAAGGTCAGCAAGCCAGCCTGAACTTCTGCGATAGACAAATTGGAGCGTTGCAACAGTTCATCAACTGACACCGGGTCATAACCAGCGAGTTCCAGTAAATGTTGCAGCGATGGATCAGTTTCCATATTGGCTTTGGGTACGAGCTCGAGAAGATTGCAAGGATTCCAGTTCAGTTCTTCCAGAACATCTTGCGCAGACTCAACCAGCTTGGCACCTTGCCGTATCAGCACATGGCAACCCTTAGACAAAGGCGAATGAATTGACCCCGGAATTGCGAACACCTCGCGCCCTTGTTCCAGTGCGCTGCGTGCCGTGATGAGCGAGCCGGATTGTGCAGCGGCTTCAACGACCAGAACGCCCATCGCCAAACCACTGATGATGCGGTTGCGACGCGGAAAGTTCGACGCAATGGCCGGCGTGCCCAACGGATACTCGCTGAGCAGGCAGCCCCCATCGGCGATACGGTGAGCCAGATCTCGATTGCGCGCCGGGTAAACCAGATCCAGTCCTGTGCCTGTCACCGCCACTGTGGACCCGCCACCAAGCTCTGCCTCGGTACGAGCCAAGGCACCCTGATGCGCAGCCGCATCAATGCCCAAGGCCAGACCCGAGATCACGGTCAATCCGGCTGCAGTGAGCACTTGCGCGAATTGTTCTGCGTTCTGCATACCTTGTTTGGTGGCATTTCGACTGCCGACGATAGCGATCGAGGGACGGCTGAGAAGGGAGATATCACCTTTGGCGTAAAGCACCGGCGGCGGTCCGGAGATGTTCAGTAGTGATTTAGGGTAGTGATGGCTTGCCAGGGTCAGCACATGATTATCAGGATGGGCCATCCATGCCACGGTGCGGTCTATTCTGGCTTGCAATACATCGGAAATTGATGCGCAAAGCACATGAGCGATTTTTTCAGGCACGCACTTTTGTAATGCAGAAAACCCTGCGTCGAAGATTTCCGATGGCGAGCCAAAATGCACCAGTAATTCGCATGCCGTTTGCGGACCGACACCGTCTGCATCCATGAGCCGGATCCAGCCGGCTATTTCCTCAGCATGGGTCATTGCATATCCCGGTCGACCGACTGGATCGTATCCCCAATCGTGAAGGTATCTTTGGCGCGCATGACCACCGCCAGTGCCGCCTCATCGGCAACATCGAAGACCAGCAGGGAGGCAATTTCCTCTGTCATCAAAGCATTTTTCTCTGGCGGTAAAGCATCCTGGCCGCTTGGGCGGGCATCCGTGTAAATTTTAACTGGCCGTACGACCGCGACCACACTGCCGGCATCCAGACCCTGGCGAAGGCCCCGATTGATTGCAATGACATCGTTCATGCTGGCCCAGGTCGCGCCTCGCAACACGGCCGCCACGCGTCCCGAGAGCGCGGGCGCCGGGTGAGGCAACCAGCGTTGCCGGTCGCGGTTCGGCGATGGAACAAGTCGGTCGCCAATCAGGATTTCAGTGTCGGAAGAGACTACCCTGAATTGATGCAACGCATCGGGCCCCTGCCGCAGCAGATACGCCGCGCCCACACGCAGACCGGCCAGTGCCAGCGGTTTACCTGTGTCGGGATCGGCGATTGTCTGCATTGGACGGATGATCTGGAACCATGTGAGATCTTCCAGAGAGCCGGATACCAGGATCGTATCGCCTAATGCGGCCATTCGCCGACCATCTCCAAGGCGGGTAATCGTGGGCGCCAGTGTCAGCGCGTCAGCTGCCAGCAAACTGGTCTTGTCCAGCCGGTGCCCGAGCTCAGGTGCGATCAGGGGCAAGGGGGTGGCGCGCGGGTTTTCCGTGCGGATTTCGGGCGAGCGACGCGTTGGGGAGTCGATATCGGTTGGCCGCACACTCAGTTGTTGTCGTTCGCGATCAAAGTAGATCGTCTGGCCCGGGTAAATCCAGTGCGGATCGCGAATCTG
>CAIOZF010000115.1 GCA_903862645.1 uncultured Gammaproteobacteria bacterium | reverse complement strand
GCTGGGCCGCCACCGCCAGATCCGCCAGCGTCAGGGCCTGCCCCACCAGGTAGACTGTTATCTTCGAAAATAGCGCGGGGAATGGCGGGGCGCATGTCGCTGGACTGGGCCTGGATATTCTTGTTGCAGATCTCGATGCCGGCCTTGTGTTCGTTGTGCAGGCCGCCACGCTGCCCTCCGGTGCCGAAAGCGCAGGCCTTGCAGGTGTTCTTTGATCTGACGGCAGCCGCAAGTCGCCCTGGCCCGACATGGCCGGCAATGGACATCACGTAATGGATTGCCTTGAGTCCCCCGCCAACGGGCAGTTTTTCCTGGCGGCGGCTGTCAGGACTGTTGTCGGAGGTGTTGCCAAGTGTGCTCATCGCTGCTTAAAGCCCCATTACTTCCATGCGCTCGCTGGACGCCACTGTCACGCGCACGCCATCAACAGTTGTGAAAGCGCGCTCTTCCAGCTGATTTTTGTAGACCTGATAGGTTACAGGGCTGGCCGAACCATCGCGGTGCAGTAGCACGGTTACAAGACTGGTTTCATCCTGCCAGCGCAGGTAATAGAGGTAACTGCCACCGCCAAGCATGAGAGTCAGGAAAAGGTAGGCGGCGAAGCGATAGTCACTTAGTGGCGGCTTGGTGTCAGTGGTTGCCGAGGGGAGAGCGCCGCGCTTCTGTCCCGTCAGTGCCTGCAGGCGTCGCCGTTCGTCCTGCCGGTATTTGCGCAGGAACAGGATGGCCATCAGGATGATGCCGAAGGTCAGGAGGATCTTGCCGAGCATAGTGTGCCTGCAGGTTGGGGCGCGGTTGGCGCCGCGTCGGGTGTCATGACGGTCATTCCGATCGTTGCAGGGCCATCATAACACGGCAGATTCCAGTGGTAGCCTGGCAGTTATGCGCCATCTGCAGCATGGACGACGCCAGTCTCTGAGCCGAGAGGCCGATTGTCGTCAGCCTTGTGCCAGTGCAATAATACCGCCCTGCTCGCCGCATCGGGCGCTACTATGTCGGCTATAGTTTAGAAATAGCCTAAAAATCTCGATAAAAAAATTAATAACAACTAAGTGAATGCCACCCACAATGGCAACGGAGAGAGACCCATGAAAGCTGTCGGAGTATTCAATTCATTACCAGTCACCGATATCGGCGCGCTACAGGACGCTGAAATTCCGAAGCCCACAGCGTCCGGGAAATTTCTCCTGGTGAAAGTACACGCCGTAGCCGTGAACCCTGTTGATACCAAAATCCGCATGAACGCGGGCACCAATCTGCCGCAGCCACGTATTCTGGGTTGGGACTGTGCAGGGGTCGTCGAAGCGGTTGGCGAGGATTGCTCACTGTTCAAGCCGGGCGATGAAGTGTTCTACGCCGGAGACGTGACACGTGCCGGTTGCAACAGTCAGTACCATCTGATCGATGAGCGTATCGTCGGTCACAAGCCGAAGACGCTGTCCTTTGATGACGCTGCAGCCATGCCACTGACGACCATCACTGCGTGGGAAGGCCTGTTCGAACACATGGGCATCAGCAAGAGCGCCGCCGCCAACAAGGGTAAATCCATTCTCATCATCGGCGGTGCGGGTGGCGTCGGCTCCATCGCTATACAACTGGCGAAAAAAGTGGCTGGTCTGCAGGTCATCGCAACAGCGTCTCGTCCGCAGACCGAACAGTGGTGCCGCGACATGGGGGCCGATCAGGTCATTAATCACCGTGAGGCGCTTGGCGACGAGTTCAAGCGCGTGGGGCTGACGGGCGTGAACTACATTCTCTGTCTGGTGGGCACCGCGCAGCACTGGCACGGCATGGCCGACGTGATTCTTCCGCAGGGCAAGCTCTGTCTGATCGTGGACACCGAGTCCAATCAGCCGGTCAATATCAACCTGTTCAAGCCCAAGAGCGTTGCCATAACCTGGGAATTCATGTTCACCCG
>CAIOZF010000114.1 GCA_903862645.1 uncultured Gammaproteobacteria bacterium | reverse complement strand
TTCCACCACCCAGACTGGCGCAGACCTGCCGCAGATCATGGCGATTCTGCTCGGCCTGATCGCCGTTCTGTCATTGCTCGGATGGACAGCACTGCGACAACCGCGCTGGGTTTCCGGCCGCATGGAGCGCCTGAGTCAGCGCTGGTTACAGAGCCCACGCCTGCGTCAGCTCGACGATCACTGGCAGGCGCTGGGCAACGATCTGCAGAATGCCTTCACCTCCCACAAACCAGCGTTGCTATGGGCATTGGCGCTGTCGATACTGGGTTGGATCGGAATCTTCGCCGAAATGGCGCTGGTGCTGAACATCCTGAATATTGAGGTCGATCTGGAGGGGTTCGTACTGATTATGGTGGCGATGCGCTTGGCGCTGCTGCTGCCGCTGCCCGGCGGCATCGGCACGCTGGAGGCCTCGGTGCTGTGGTCCTTTCAGAGTCTCGGCTTGCCAGCCAGTGCCGCCATTGGCGTCATCGCGCTGATGCGCTTGCGTGACGCACTGGTGCTACTGGCGGGGCTGCTGTGTCTGCGGGCCGTTCAGAAAGTCTGACGGAAGGCCGCCCAACAGCTGGCATTTTCCCATAGCTTGACAGTGAGGGTGCCGGTGCCGGGCGGATGAATCAGCGCCAGCAGTTTTTCACAGATGATGCGGCTGAAGTGCTCGATGCTGGGGTTCAACCCCGCAAACTCTTCCTTCTCGTTGAGCACGCAATCGCGGAAGTACGCGACGATGCTGTTCAGTGCACCTTCGATCTCCACGATGTCCACCAGATAGCCATGACGATCCAGTTGTGCCGCTTCGATGCTGACCTCGGCGACGTAGTGATGCGCATGCGGAAAATTCTCACTGCCCCAATCGCCACCGATGAGAAAGTGGCTGGCGATGAAGTCTTTGGTAACGGCTACTGTGTACATGGTGTTTTCCTTTTTTCCTGCTTTATGAAAAGCGAAAGATCGCCTGCAGCACGTCGCCAGGCGCCTCGTGCAACAGTTTGTAGAGCGCGCCCGCTTCCTGCAGCGGTGCGCGATGGGTAATCAACTGCTGTGGCCGAATCTGCCGGATCATCTCCCAGGCCAGCTCGAAGCGTCGCGCCTTGTCCCAGCGTCCGCTCAATTGCGGCGCGATGGTGCTGACCTGACTGGTGCTGATGTGCAATCGGTTCCGATGCGCCTCACCGCCGAGCGGCACCACGGTGCTCTTGTTGCCATACCAGCTGCCAATGACGATGCGGCTGCTGTAGCCACTCAAACTGACCGCGAGATTGAGCGCCTCAGGCACTCCGCTGACTTCATAGATCAGATCGGCACCACTGCAAGCGGACGATTGATGCTGCAGCGACGCAGCGACAGCTTCCGGCGCAAATGCCTGCCGCGCACCCGCAAGCAAGGCCTGTGCACGTCGCGCAGCAACACCATCCACCGCCGTCAGATCGGCCAGCGGAAAGCGCGACAACAGGCTTGTCAGCAACAAACCCACCACGCCCTGCCCCAGCACAGCGATTCGTTCTCCAATTGCCGGAGCGCCGTCCTGCACCAGATTCACGGCCGTTTCCATGTTGGCCAGAAACACGGCCGCCTCCGGCTCAATGTCGTCGGGCAACACGATGACGCTGGCGGGCGTCGCGAGGAAATGGCTCGCATGCGGCTGAAACGAAAACACCCGCTTGCCTGCCAAATCAGAATCAACACCTTCCCCGATCTGCTGCACGAGACCGACGCTGGCGTAACCGTATTGCAAGGGATAGTCGGCAGCACCCTGCAGGGAGTCCAGGCCTGCATCGAGAGTCATGGCACCAGGAATCTGGCCACGATAGACCAGCATTTCGGTGCCCGCGCTGATCGCCGAGCACAAGGTTTTGACCAGCAGCTCACCGGCCGCAGGCACCGGCAACAATTGCTCACGCACCTCCACCGCGAAGGGTTTCGTGAACCACAATTGCTGTGCTTGTTGTGGCTGCACTTGCGAGGGGTGATCGGCCGCCGCACTCATGAGGTCGCCTCTCCGTATTGTAAATTGCCCCACAGAATCACATCGTCTCCGAGGCGGTCGCTGAACACTGGCGCGATCTTCGGCAGCTGGGCCTTTACGGCGATGCCCAGATCGCCGACGGCCTTGTAACCGCCCACCAGTTTCGGCGCCACGGTCAGCACCAGTGCATCGACCAGCCGCTCGCGCAGGAAAGCGGTGATGACATTGGCGCCGCCTTCCACCATCAGGCTGCGAATGCCGCGACGACGCAATTCCCGCAGCGCCTCATGCAGACACACACGCCCTTCGGCATCGCCGGGCAGGGTAATGATCTCCAACGATGAATCGACCAGTTCTGCACCACTGCGGCTGGTAAGCACCCAGCAACGCTTGTCGGCGAGATGGCACAGCCGTGCCGCCGCAGGAATTCGCAGCTGACTATCGAGCACAATGGGTTGTGGATTGGGACCGGGCGGCGTGGGGCCAGACCACTGCCGCACATTGAGCTGCGGGTCATCCGAGAGCACCGTGCCGATGCCCACCAGAATGCCGTCGTGCTGGCTGCGCAGGTGATGGGTCAGACGTGTGGATTCTTCGCCGCTCAGTGCAAGGGGCTGACCGGTTCGCAGCGTGATGCTGCCGTCCCAGCCCTGCGCGTAACTGAGCGTGACAAACGGCCGTTCGTGCTGTGAAAAACTCTCCCGGCTCGCCGTCAGCCAGCGCTCAATTTGCTGGTTGAGGTGCATGAGGTTCACTGACTTTTTTTTCGGAAACTGGCGCGGAATAGCCAGGTCTGGGCGCCAGCAGATGATCCATGCGGCGAGCCTTGGTCAGCAGGTACTGTTCGTTTTCGGGATTCACGGCACCTTCCACCGACACGCGTGCAGTCACCCGGATTCCCTCGGCCTGCAGCGCTGCAATCTTCAGCGGATTGTTGGTCATCAGGCGCACCGATTTGACCTCGAGGTCGTCGAGAATGCGCGCCGCCAGGGAGTATTCACGCTCGTCGGCTTTGTGCCCCAGCAACAGATTTGCATCCACGGTGTCGTAGCCTTGATCCTGCAGATTGTAGGCATGCAGTTTCTGCAGCAGGCCAATGCCGCGTCCTTCCTGACGCAGATACACAATCACGCCCAACCCCTCGCTGGCCACCATCGCCATGGAGCGGTGCAACTGTTCGCCGCAATCGCAGCGCTGCGAGCCCATCACGTCTCCGGTAAAGCACTCGGAGTGGATGCGCACCAGCACATTCTCGGACTGTGCCAAATCTCCCATACAAAAAGCCAAGTGCTCTTTCTTGTCGACGGTATTGGTGTAATAGCAAAGCTGGAAATCCCCATATTCAGTAGGAATTCGAGCACAAGTCATTCGTGTGACAGTAGGTTTTGACATGGCGGGGAATGTTACGGCGCAGGCCGGTAATAGGCAAGCTGCGGCCCGGGTATGTTTACGCCGTCCGGCACTACAAGGAGGTGTTGCCCGCGCGGGGTTTTGCATACAATGGCCACCCGCAACCGCTTCGGACTCCGCTTTCGGACTCCCCAGGAAACATTGTGACTCCCGACCTCACCTTCGCCATTCCCGGCAACCTGCAAACTTTGACCGGAGGCTATGGTTATGATCGTCGCCTGATAGACGGGCTGCAGGCACTCGGTTTGAGCGTCGCGCACATGCCGCTGTCGGGGACCTTCCCCGCACCCGATGCAGCGGCCTTGGCGGATGCAAAGTCACGTTTCGCTGCACTGCCCGACGGCGCCATCGTGATCGCCGACGGGCTGGCGTTTGGTGTGATGGACGACATTGCGCAACGCCATGCCGCACGGCTGCAGATCATCGCCCTCTGCCACCATCCACTCGCGCTGGAGGCAGGCTTGTCCACAGAGCAGGCGCAGCGTCTGCAGCTCTCCGAGCAACGCGCGCTGCACGCTGCACGCGCCGTGCTGGTCACCAGCGCGCCCACGGCGCATCTGCTGACCCGACAATTTTCAATCTCTGAGTCAAAAATCACCGTAGCGCTGCCCGGCACTGACCGGCAACGCTTCGCGGCATGCGCTGGCAAGCCACCGGTACTGCTCACCGTCGCGACACTGACGCCGCGCAAGGCGCACGACGTGCTGATCGAGGCGCTCGCACAAATCAGTGAATTGCCTTGGAGCGCTCACTTCGTCGGCGGCATGGAATTCGATCCGGCCTGGGCGGCGGCATTGCGCGAGAAGGTCAACGCACACGGACTCGAACAGCGCATACTTTTCCTCGGCAGCATGGCCGAACTGAGTCCCGCGTACGATGGCGCCGACCTGTTCGTGCTACCGTCGCTGTTCGAGGGCTATGGCATGGCCTTCGCAGAGGCGCTGGCGCACGGTCTGCCGGTGGTCGCCGCCCGAGCTGGAGCGGTGCCGGATGTGGTGCCGGAGTCAGCCGGCATTCTGGTGCCGCCGGGCGATACTCAGGCTTTGGCAGAAGCGCTGCGCCGCTTGCTGACCGAACCAGCCCTGCGCCAGTCTTTGCAGCTCGGCGCACAACAGGCCGCAGCCCGCTTGCCGACGTGGACAGATACGGCGCGCATCGTCGCCACCTTGATCAATCAAATTCGAACAGCTTCGCAGGAACAGGAGTAGAAAACGCATGAGTGGATTTTCGGTGGCATGGCTGGACCTGCGGGAGGGTGCCGACAACGCTGCGCGCGACAAGGCAATGGCAGCACAGGCACTGAGCTGGCTGACAGCAGATGAGGCTGTCATGCCGATCATCGTCGACCTCGGCTCCGGCACAGGCTCCACACTGCGCGCCCTGTCCCCTGTGGGAGCGAGCCCCGCTCGCGATATTCCCGGGAGCCCAACTCGTGATCTCGTCTGGCGCCTCGTCGACCATGATCCCGCCCTGCTCAACGAAGCACTGCGCCGCCATGGCAAAACGCACATCATCGAAGACCACGAGGCCGACCTGCTCGACCTCACCACGCTGCCGCTGGCGGGCGCACGTCTGGTGACCGCATCCGCGCTGTTCGATCTGGTATCGCTGTCCGTGGTCGATGCGCTGACCGCTCGCCTCGTGCAGCACGGGGCGGGACTCTACGCCGCACTCAACTACGACGGCATCACCACGTGGACGCCAGTGCATCCGCTCGACGGGCACGTGCTGGCGGCCTTCAATCAGGATCAGCGCAAGAACAAGGGATTGGGACTCGCGCTCGGCCCGGACGCGGGGGACTATCTGCAGATGGCGCTGTCCCGAGCCGGCTACACCGTATGGGTTGCCGACAGCCCGTGGACGCTTGGCCCGGCCGATGCGGCAATGGTGAAAGAGCTGATTCCCGGCATCGCCAACGCTGTGGCGCAAGGCTATGGCCTGAACCCCGATGCCCTGCAAGAATGGAAGGACTTCCGCCTGGCACATGCCAGTACCGGGACCTGCACCGTCGGCCACAACGACGTCCTCGCGCTGCCGGGAACGGGCGCAACACCGGGGGCATTTTCAGAGGTTTCCAAAGAACAGCCTTAAACCGTATAGTGTCAGAATGTTCCATGTGCGCGGCATAGCTACTTACTACACTACCCACCACACTATTAGAAAAGTTCAGGAAAGATAATGGCAAAACGTCTGACGCTCTACATTTTGATCGGTATGGTGCTGGGCATAGTGATCGGTGCGGTTTTGCACGCCACGATCAGCGACGCGGCGCGACTTGCTGAGATTGCCAGTTATTTCGCGATTATCACCGACCTGTTTCTGCGCCTGATCAAGATGATCATCGCGCCTCTGGTCTTTGCCACTCTCGTCACCGGCATTGCCCATATGGGGGATACCGCCGCGCTGGGTCGCGTAGGTCTGCGGACCATGACCTGGTTTGTTGGCGCATCCCTGGTGTCGCTGACCCTGGGGCTTATCCTCGTCAACTTTCTTGCTCCGGGCTCGGGTGCCATAGCGTTGCCTCTACCGCCATCCGACGCCACGCTGGGGCTGGATACCCAGGGATTCAATCTCCACCAATTCATTACCCATCTGGTGCCGACCTCCATTGTCGCGGCCATGGCCGCCAATGAGATTCTCCCCATCGTCATTTTCTCGATTTTCTTCGGGGTCGCGCTCACTGCCATCGGGAACAAGGCCAAACCCATTGTCGCCACAGTAGAATCACTGTCGGCGGCGATGCTCCAGATCACCGACTATGTCATGCGGGCAGCACCATTTGCCGTGTTTGCGGCAATTGCCAGCGCTGTGACAGTGAACGGACTCGGCATCCTGATGACCTTCGGCAAATTCATCGGCAGCTTCTATTTCGGACTTGCCTGCCTGTGGTTGATTCTGTTCGGCTCAGCCATCGCTGTCCTGGGGCGGCGCGGAGCAACTCTGCTCCGCTACATACGCGAGCCGATCCTGCTGGCCTTCTCCACGGCTTCGTCTGAAGCGGCGTATCCCCGCACCCTGGAAGCGCTGGACCGCTTTGGCGTGCCACCGCGAATCGCCAGCTTTGTCCTGCCCCTGGGTTACTCGTTCAACCTGGATGGGTCCATGATGTACATGACCTTCGCGGCGGTGTTCATTGCCCAGCTCTATGGCATTGACCTGAGCCTCGCGGATCAGGTCACCATTTTGCTGATACTGATGATCACCTCCAAAGGCATGGCCGGTGTTCCGCGTGCCAGCCTGGTAGTGATTTCTGCGGTAATGGGCCAGTTTGGGATACCGGAAGCAGGGCTGGTGCTGATCCTGGCTGTGGACCAGTTTCTCGACATGGGTCGCTCGGGAACCAATGTGGTGGGCAACGCGATTGCCACCGCAGTGATCGCAAAGTGGGAAGGCAAACTCGATCCCCCAGAGTCAGCCGAAGTCGAACCCCACCACGCTCCATCGCGTCGTGCCGAACCCTATCCACCGGAGTATTGAGCTCGGGGTTTGCCGGCATACCCCAGCGAGACCTTCAGCGCGGCGCTGAAAACGCCTCGATGAATTTGTCGCGCACTTCATCCATGCGCCACACCGGGGCATCGTCGGCGGGCAGCATGCCTGCCGTCCACTGCCAATCTGCCATCGCCGCGAACACCGCAGGGTCTTTCGCGATGAGATGTACCAACACATCGCGGTTCTCGGTCTCGTCGGTGACATAGGGCATCGGCTGGTGGTCGCCCAGAATCAGCATCACCAGATTCTCGTCGCCAAACGTCGTCGCGAAGGACACTAGCGTCTGCACCACGTACTCCACCGTCCCGCGATAATGATCCAGCACCCGCTGCCGATCCTGCCAGACCACCTCAGGAGGATCATCCGACGTGGCCTGCTCGTTGAACTCCGAGCCATCGCGCACCGCGCGCCAATCGATCAGCTCCGGCACCGGCGTCCACGGCGCATGGGACGAGATCAGCGCGATCTCGGCCATCACCGGCGTGCGCGGCCCGGGCGTGCGCTCCAGCTTCTGGAACTGCGACAGCGTGAACTGATCCGGCATCGTCACGTAGTTGAAGGGCTTGCCCTGATACGCCAGCTCGCGCGAATCGTAGACGTGGTCATAGCCAAAGTACTGGCCCTCCGGCCACGCCATGGTGATCGCCGGCATGATGCCCAGCGTGCGCCACCCGGCACGATTGAACAGCCGCACCAGCGACGGCCGCTCGCTGATCATGAGACTGTCGTAGCGTATCTGGCTGTCGATCCACATCCCCGACAGCGCCGTGCCATGCGCCAGCCAGCTGATGCCGCCGACGGTGGGCGAGGTCAGGAAGCCACTGCGTGCCTCGAAACCCTGCGACTCCAGAGCGGCGGTTGCCTGCTGCAACGCGGGCCGGATGAAGGGCGCGTAATGGTCGCTGTCGATGACGATGCGGCCATAAGACTCCACGAACACCACCAGCACATCCTTGCCACGCAGCGCGCCGAACAGCGACTCGCCGGGCACATTGGCATAGGCATCGATGTTGACGACTTCGCGGAACGAGCGCAGCTCCGCCAGACTGGTGCGGGTGTTGGCGACATGCATCGCCAGCTGATCATAAAAATATCGGGAGACGCGCGGCACGCCAGCGAAGAACAGCCCCGTCCACAGCACCACCCCCGCCAGCAGCACGACACCAACGCGCCGCGGCGGTGCCAGCAACAGCAGCGCCCGCGCACGACCCAACGCAAACCAGCTCAGCAGGATGATAGCCACTGCCAGCGCTGCCAGCAGAATCGACACCACCACAGCGCCAATCCAGCCGATGGAAGTCGTCAGCAGGTGAAAGCCATCCGCCAGCAAATAGGTATCCAGCACGGGATTGAAGGGGCGCGCGAACACCATGAACGCGGACATATCGCCAATACGGAAGATGACACCCGCCCCCAGCAACAGCGCAGCAAGCCAACGAATGATGAGCCCGCTGCGTCCCGGCACCACCAGGAGCAGCCCGAACACGAAGACTTCCAAGGGCAGATAGGCGAACGAAAGCGGCGTGACCCAGCTCAGGCGGTTGGGAACGACGAAGGCGGCGAAGAGGAAGGCGAGAGCCAGCACCGTCAGAGCGATCTGCCATGGCGTGCGCGACGTGGCCGCGGTCTCGGTAGTGGTTCTAGTATGAGAATCAGTTGGGTGCATGCGCTGGACTTCTATGGGCTATGACAAAGAGACAGATAAACAGACAAAATGACCGGGCGCCACTATCGCCGGGCGGGTTGCAGGGTGTCAATTGGAATCCATCGCGAGCAGACTTAGCGCTGGCAAGATTGCTATTGCCCGCATATAATTCGCGGCCTTCGCAGTGCAAAGGGCCTATAGCTCAGTTGGTTAGAGCAGCGGACTCATAATCCGTTGGTCGTAGGTTCAAGTCCTACGGGGCCCACCATATTTACTATATGTATCAATAACTTATGATGATGGCACAAAGGGACTTGAAAATATAGTAGATCACGCAACTTGTGCAGAGTTTAATACCGTAAATACTGATGAAAATCAAGTGTGCTATGAACTAAAC
>CAIOZF010000113.1 GCA_903862645.1 uncultured Gammaproteobacteria bacterium | reverse complement strand
CGCCGGTCTGCGGAAGCTGCCAGGCACAGCACTTAAAAACGTGCAAACTGAAGAAGTCGTCTTTACCCCTCCGCAACACCCGGCAGAAATTCAGGATTTGATGAGCAATCTGCTGGAGTACATCAATGACGACTCTCTCTGCGATGCCGATCCGTTGGTCAAGATGGCGCTGATCCATCATCAATTCGAGAGCATCCATCCGTTCTACGATGGCAATGGCCGCACCGGGCGAATCATCAACCTGCTCTACCTGGTGGCGAAAGATCTGCAGGACCTGCCGGTGCTCTATCTGAGCCGCTACATCATCCGCAACAAGGCCACGTACTACCGTGAGCTGCAGGGAGCCCGCGACAGTGGGGATTGGGAGCCATGGTTGCTGTATATGCTGGAAGGAGTGGTACAAACAGCGCAGCACACGATTGCACTGATTCAGCAGATCAAGCTGCTCATGCAGCAGTACAAACAAACCATGCGCACGCAACTGCCCAAAATCTACCGGCAGGAACTGCTGAACAATCTGTTCAATCACCCCTACACCAGAATTGAATTCGTGATGAATGATCTGGAGGTCTCGCGCATCACCGCAACCCGTTATCTGGATCAACTGGCCACCTGCGGTCTGGTAGAAAAAGCCAGGATTGGCAAAGGCAGCTACTACATCAATCGGCCATTATTTGCGCTGCTCTCCAGCGAGCCTTGACGATGGTGAAGAAGTAAGAAACTGGCTCTTGACGCGCCCCCCTCCCGAGGGGGGACACTGTCCACATCAAGCACATCGTCAACTTCATCAGGAGCCAACATGCTGAATCTTACGGTCCCCGACATGAGCTGCGGTCATTGCGTCAAGGTGATTACCGCCGCTGTGCAGGCGCTGGATGCGCGAGCCATCGTGGAGACCGATCTGGCCAGCAAGAAAGTGACTATCGATACTGCGGCGGATATCAAGGCCGTGATCGCTGCGATGACGGAGGCGGGTTACCCTCCGGCGTGAGTGCTGTCAGGAACGCTCCACCTGATTCCATTGAATCGTGCGGCTGCGCCAGTGCTCTTCGATCGCCTGTACGAAACCCTTGTTCACAAATTTCGCGCGCGACTCGTTCCATTGCTCGGAGTCGCGGCGGATGACGATGCCTTCCACCTGCCCCGCGCGATAACGACTGCCGGCCTGTTCGAGGAAACGGGTCAGCGATTTTCTGTCGAAATGTCCTCGCCCCAATTCCGGCACCGTTGCCAGCCCCAGTTCGGCGGCCAGGCGATCGCGCCGCGCCACGCTCCAGAATTTTTCCTCACTGCGGTCATAGACGTCGAAAAGTAGGAACCAGTCCGGCAGTGCGTGATAGTCGAGTGAATGCTGTGCCGCGCACCATTCTCCAAACAGAATCCGGTCAGGGGTGAGATGGCGCTTCAGCCCTTCTTCGTACTGGCCTATCCAGGAATTGAGACGGGAGAACTGGCCGGAGTAGGGACGCTCCAGATAGCTGCCGCGATTCTGTGCCTGCAGTTCGCCGTTAGCGTCCAGCGAGAGGCCGAGGTTGGCGCCATCGAGTTTCTCTTCGATTATTATTCCCCGTGCCAGCATCTCGTCCACCTCATGAGCGACGAGCACTTTGTCACCGCGCGGTTCGCCGTCACCAAGCCAGATCAAATGATGCGTGTGAGGAAAACGAAAGAATTCAGTCATGATGTTTAGCCTTGTGGTGTCTTTTTTCCTGTCTGTGAGTCTTCTCTGCGTACTTGGCTCGTGACCACTTCTCGATGATCGGTTCCAGCGTCAACCCGGTCTGCAGCAGCGCCGTTTCCCAGTCATACCAATCGGTGTCGCCTGCAAACGCGATCGCGCTGGTGCCTGGAAATTGCAGCACCTCAATGGCAGCGGCAACCATCTTGCGATCGGCCAGATCGTGCACAATCTCATCGAGCGGCTGCGGCACGATGCCATTGCCATCGGCATCATACTCAACGCTTACCCGATCGATCTGTTCGCGGCTCAACTTGCGCATCACTAGCTGAATGCCGTAGTCGTAGAAATCAAGCTTGTGGTGATACTCGACATTGATCTCGCCGGCATAATCCAGCACCAGCCGCGCCTCGCTCTGCTCGAACATGATCAACCACTGCAGGATCTTTTCCTGCAATGCAGCATCCTGCGGTGTCACTTCGCGGTGATGAGGCTGCAGCGGCTGCCCCTTGCGCGCCGCCATCGCGGCACTGGCCGCGATCAGCACATTGGTGTCGATCACATAGCGGTTCTTCACTAGCACTGGCTCCTGGCGTTTGCGAATGTCTGTAGGAGACCTTAGGCGGATTGAGTAGCTGCGTATAGCGGGAAAATCAATGTTTCTGAAAATATTGTGCCTGGCTGGCGAGATCCGCTTGGGTCATGATTCAATGCCGCAACCCAAACGGACAGCCTTGTCCGCAGCTGCTCCGAATCCCACGAGAGAACGCCCTTGAAAGATCACTCTAAGCCAGCTGCCACCGCGCTGCCCATCGACGCCGTTATTCCACAGCTCCTCGATGCGCTGCGCGGTAATTCGCGCTGCTTGCTGGTCGCGCAACCGGGCGCTGGCAAGACCACGCGGGTGCCGCTGGCGCTGCTGGATTTGACAGGGCTTGGAGTAGATCAGTCGCGGGCGGGCCCGCTCCCACAGTATTCGTTGGGACAAGGCAAGTGGTTGCTGCTGGAGCCTCGGCGCGTGGCGGCACGGCTGGCCGCCGGCTTCATGGCCGAGCAGTTGGGCGAGGCACTGGGGCAGACCGTGGGCTACCGGGTGCGGGGCGAATCGAAAGTCAGTCGCCAGACGCGCCTGGAGGTGGTCACCCAAGGCATCCTCACCCGCATGCTGCAGGATGATCCGGAGCTGGAGGGCGTAGCCGGGATCATCTTCGACGAGTTCCATGAGCGCAGCCTGGAGGCAGACCTAGGGCTGGCCCTGGCGCTGGACGCACAGCAGGGACTGCGCGAGGACCTGCGGCTGCTGGTGATGTCGGCGACTCTCGATGTCGGCGCGCTGCTGCAGGTGCTCGGCACCACCACCCCGGTGATCGACTGTCCGGGTCGGACCTGGCCGGTCACCACGCACTACCGATCTCCGCCACTGCGTGAACCTGCCGAGCGGCATCAGTCTGCCGTAGTGCGGGAGGCGCTGGCAGCGCAGGAGGGCAATGTCCTGGTCTTCCTGCCGGGGCAGGCCGAAATCCGTCGCCTGCAAAACACTCTGCTTGATGCCTTGTCGTCCTCGATAGAGGTCTGCCCTCTGCATGGCCAGCTTACCCTTGCCCAGCAGCAGGCAGTATTGGCCGCCGCGCCTTCTAGCTGCCGACGCGTGATCCTGTCTACCGCCATTGCCGAGTCCAGCCTGACCGTGCCGGGCGTGCATATCGTCATCGACGCCGGGCTGGAGCGGGTGCCGGTGTTTCAGCCGCGCTCGGGGCTCACCTCGCTGGAGACGCGCCGCGTCAATCGCGCCAGTGCCGATCAGCGCCGTGGCCGCGCCGGACGGGAAGCGGCCGGGCATTGTTATCGGCTGTGGGCAGAGGAGCACATGCTGGCCGCACACCGCGAACCGGAGATTGCGCAGGCAGATCTCTGCGCACTGGTGTTCGAGCTGATCCGCTGGGGGGTGAGCGATCCGCTGCAGCTGAGCTGGGTCACGCCGCCACCGCTATCTGCCATCAACAGCGGCAAACAGCTGCTGCAGTCTCTACAGATTACCCAGGCCGATGGCACGCTCACGACTCTGGGCCGCCAATGTGCCCGCTGGCCAACGCATCCTCGTCTGGCAATGCTTCTGGAGGTAGCGGCCCGGCTGCAGGCGTTACCGCTGGCCTGCTGGATGGTGGCCTGGGTCGAGGAATCGATGGGCGGCAACGAACTCGACATCGCGCAGATTCTGGCGCACAGGCCAGCGATGCAGGGACGGGATCAGAAAGTGATCGCGGGCGAGGCCCGCTCCCACAGGGACTCTGCCATACCATCAAACCGGGGGGGCGGGCCCGCCCGCGATGCGCAATGGCGCCGCGCTGCCCAGCAGTGGGCCACGCGAGCGGGTTGCAGTCTGGACGTCAGCGATCTGGACGTCTTGCCTATGCTGCTGGCGCAGGCCTGGCCGGATCGCATCGCGCAGAATCAGCAGCAGACCACCGATCAGAACCGCGTGCGTTTCAAGCTCATCAGTGGTGGCCAGGCCTTGCTGGCGGAGAGCCAGGCACTAAGCCGGGCGGAATTTATCGTCGCGGTGGAGCTGGATGGCGACGCCACCGGTGCACGGGTGTTCCATGCCATCACTATTACTCGCCACCAACTGGAGATCTGCTTCCCACAGACGCGTCAGTGGCGGGCCGAAGTGCGCTGGGACACGGCCGCCGGGCGCTTGATCGGCGAGGAAGTGCGCGGACTCGGCGCCTTGGTGCTGGAACAGCGCGCCATGACCTCGTTGCCACCCGCAGCAATCCGCAGCGGCCTGCTCAACGCTCTGCGCCAGCGCGGGCAGCTGAAGTGGTCGGAGGAAGATCAGCAGCTGCTCGGCCGCCTGCGTCTGTTGCAGCGCATACTCGGGGCGCCCTGGCCGGACGTCGGTGACGGCGCGCTGCTGGCCAGCCTGGAACAATGGCTCGAACCAAGGCTGGAGGGCGTGACGCGCATGGAGCAGCTCGATCGCCAGCCTCTGGGTCGCTACCTGCTGGAGTCGCTGGACTGGACACTGCAACAGCAGCTCGGCCAGCTCGCACCGACCCATATCGCTGTACCAAGCGGCAGCAACATCGCCGTGGATTACACCGGTCCGGAGCCAATACTGGCCGTCAAACTGCAGGAACTGTTCGGGCAGACCCACACCCCCACGCTGATCAACGGTCGAGTGCCGGTACTCTTGCACCTGCTCTCCCCGGCACGCCGTCCGGTGCAGGTGACGCGGGATCTGGCCGGTTTTTGGAGCAACTCCTACTTTGAGGTGCGCAAGGATCTGCGCGGCCGCTATCCGCGCCACCCCTGGCCGGATGATCCCTTGCAGGCTGAACCTACCAGCCGGGCGAAGAAACGCGGCACCTGATGACAGCGCCGCGCGCCAGGACGAGAAGTGGGTGTGCAATCGCTGGTTCCGGGTGAGGAGTTTCTGAAGGGGTGGGAATGTTCTCTGTGACCTTAATGGTATAGTGCGGCAGTCAATCGTTTACGGAATTCGGATTTATGGCCAGAGGTACTCTCTACACCATCTCCGCCCCCTCGGGCGCGGGGAAGACCAGTCTTGTCAACGCCCTGCTCAAAGACAATCTCGATCCGCTGCTGTGTGTCTCTGTATCACATACCACCAGGCCGAAGCGCCCGGGCGAGGCTGATGGCGTGAACTATCATTTCGTGCATCGCGACACCTTTCTGGCTATGCGCGCAGAGAATGCCTTCCTGGAGTCTGCCGAAGTCTTCGGCAACCTCTACGGCACCTCGCGGGACTGGGTGCAGGCGCAGCTGGACAAAGGCATCGACGTGATCCTGGAGATCGACTGGCAGGGCGCGGCCCAGGTGCGGGAGCGCGTGGCGCCCAACAAGAGTATCTTCATTCTGCCGCCGTCGCTGGCGTGTCTGGAGGAGCGCCTGAACAATCGCGGCCAAGACGACACCGAGACGATCAGTCGCCGCATGCGCGAAGCCAAAGCAGAGATCTCCCACTACGATGCGGCCGACTATCTGGTCATCAACGAAGACTTCAATTCAGCGCTGCAGGACCTCAAGGCCATCATCCGCGCCTCGCGTCTGGAACGGCAACAACAGCACCAGAACAACGCGGCTTTGCTGCAGGCCCTGCTTGAAAAGCCGTAAAATAGACCGCACATGTCCGTAAATAAAGGGCTGCAAGCAAATTTACCATGCAATGTCGGCGCTCATTTAGTAGAATGGCCGATCTCCGCAATACCACAGATTCAACAACAGGTGTTTTTATGGCCCGTATTACCGTCGAAGATTGTCTGGACAAGGTCGATAATCGATTCCAGCTGGTCATGATTTCCAGCAAGAGAGCCCGTCAGATTCAAACTGGCGGCAAAGATCCACTGGTACCGGCTGACAATGACAAGCCCACCGTGATCGCCCTGCGCGAGATCGCTGCCGGCCTGATCGATGCCAGCATCCTGACTGCCCGCAGCAACACGCCGATCGTCACTCTGTCCCGTGACGAACTGAAGGCACCACCACCCAAAGTCATCGACCACGACGACGACGATTCCTTCGGCGAAGACCTCTGAGTGAGGAAGGAGTCGGCTTGTGACCACAATCGACTCTCTGGCCACCAGCCTTTCAGGATACCTGGAAGGCGATCAGGTTAATCTCGTCCGCCGCGCTTACTACTACGCTGAACAGGCCCATGATGGGCAGTTCCGGCGCAGTGGCGAACCCTACGTCACACACCCCCTCGCCGTTGCAGGCATCCTCAGCGAAATGCACATGGACCCCCAGAGTCTGGTGGCGGCCATGCTGCACGATGTCATTGAGGACACCGGCATCAGCAAACTTGCCGTCAAAGGCCAATTCGGCGATGCCATTGCCGAGATGGTGGACGGCGTCAGCAAGCTCAACAAGATCACCTTCAGCAGCCACGCCGAGGCGCAAGCCGAGAACTTTCAGAAAATGGCGCTGGCCATGGCCAAGGACATCCGGGTCATTCTGGTCAAGCTGGCCGACCGGCTGCACAACATGCGCACCCTCGACGTGCTGAGCCCGGAGAAGCGCCGTCGCGTCGCCCGCGAAACCCTGGACATCTACGCCCCCATCGCCAACCGCCTGGGCATGAACTCCATCCGCATCGAGTTCGAAGAGCTGGGCTTTGCCGCGCTCTACCCGATGCGGGCGCGGCGTATCAACGCCGCTGTGAAGAGCGTACGCGGCAACCGCAAGGAAATCGTCAAACAGATTCAAGCCTCGCTGGAAGCCTGTCTGGTCAGGGAAGGCATGCCGGCCCGCATCTTCGGCCGGGAAAAGCACCTCTACGGCATCTACGAAAAGATGCGCGCGAAACGTAAATCTTTCTCCGACATCATGGATGTATTCGCCTTCCGCATCATCGTCGACAAGGTCGACACCTGCTACCGCGTCCTGGGCGCCGTACACAATCTCTACAAACCCGTGCCGGGACGCTTCAAGGATTACATCGCCATTCCCAAAGCCAACGGCTACCAGTCGCTGCACACCACTCTGTTCGGCATGCACGGCGTGCCAATCGAGATCCAGATCCGTACCGAAGAGATGGAGGCCATGGCCAACAATGGCATCGCCGCGCACTGGCTGTACAAGTCCCACGATGACACCCCGAACAACGCGCACCTCCGCGCTCGCCAATGGATCAACGGGCTGCTGGAGATGCAGCAAAACGCCGGCAACTCGCTGGAATTCATCGAAAACGTCAAGATCGACCTGTTTCCGGACGAGATCTACGTGTTCACGCCTAAGGGCACCATCATGGAACTGCCCGCCGGCTCCACCGCCGTGGACTTCGCCTATGCGGTGCATACCGATGTTGGTAACTCCTGCGTCGCCTGCCGTATCAGTCGCCGTCTGGCACCGCTGAGCGAGCCACTGGAAAGCGGCCAGACCGTCGAAATCATCACCGCGCCCGGCACCCAGCCCAACCCGGCCTGGCTCAGCTTTGTAGTCACCGGCAAGGCACGCAGTAATATTCGCCATTTCCTCAAAAACCAACGGCTGTCCGAGTCTGTGTCACTGGGCAGACGGCTTCTCAACAAAGTGTTGGCCGGCTTCGGTACGCAATTGGAAAAGATCCCTGCAGAGGAGATTCAGAAAGCCTTGCGACAGATCAACTGCGCCGAACTGGACAACCTGCTGGAGGATATCGGCCTGGGCAATCGTATGGCCCACGTCGTTGCTCGACAGCTGGTGCCCGACAGTATCTCCGAGATATCGCAGGATAGTGGCAAAGACAGCAAGCACAGTTCGCTGGCCATTCGTGGCTCGGAGGGGATGGTGATGAGCTATGCGAAATGCTGCCACCCGATTCCGGGCGACCCCATCATCGGCCACATCAGCTCAGGCCGGGGTATGGTCATCCACACCGATAGCTGCAGCAACATCGCGGAAATCCAGGACAACCCTGAAAAATGCATCTCGGTGCGCTGGGATCCGAACGTGGAAGGCGAGTTCTCCGTGGAGCTTCGGGTGGAACTGGAGAACGAGCGTGGCATCATCGCCAAGCTGGCGACCACAATCACCGGAGCCGAAGCCAATATCGAGAAGATCAGTACCGTGGAGCGTGACGCCCGTTTCAGCATCGTCAATCTATCGCTGAACGTGCGCAACCGTATCCATCTGGCTCGTGTCATGAAGCGCATCAGGCTGATCAAACCAGTAAGCAAGGTAACACGGGTCAAAAGCCGCAAAACGACGACCAAGAGCACAAAGGTCGCGGCAGCCTCCTAGAACCTGTGGGAGCCAGCCTTGCTCGCGATGTTTGTGAGTCACAATTAATCGCGGGCAAGGCCCGCTTCCACAAGAGAGTTCTCCATGTCCAACAAAACCATTGTTAGTACTCCATTGGCCCCCGCCGCCATCGGCCCCTACTCTCAGGGCGTGCGGGTCGGTAAACTGGTGTTCTTCTCGGGGCAGATACCTCTGGACCCGGTCACCATGACAGTGGTCCCTGGTGATATCGAGCATCAGGCCGTGCGCGTCTTCGACAACCTGCAGGCGGTCGCGGAAGCGGCTGGCGGGGGCCTGCGCGATATTGTGAAGCTGACCATCTTCCTGACGGATCTGGCCGACTTTACCATCGTCAATGACACCATGAAGCGCTATTTCGAAGCACCGTTTCCCGCTCGCTCGACCGTGCAGGTGTCAGCACTGCCAAGAGCAGTGGCGATAGAAGTTGAAGCCATCATGGCGCTGCCTTTCGCGGGCTGAGGAACTCCGGTGTCACCCGAGCAAACCCCACTCACCGCGCTCAAGGGAGTCGGCCCGGGCATCGCGGGCAAGCTCGCGACGCTGCACCTGCACACCGTTCAGGATTTACTCTTTCACCTGCCACTGCGTTATCAGGATCGCACCCGAATCAGCCCGATCGCGGCCTGTGGCAGGGGCTCCGAGCTGATGCTGGAAGGCGAGGTGCTGGCCACTGAGCTGGTCTTCGGCAGCCGCCGCAGCCTGCTGTGCCGTATCAAGGATGCGAGCGGCATCATCACGCTGCGCTTTTTCCACTTCAGCGCCGCCCAGAAGAATGCTCTCGCACCCGGCACCCGCATCCGCTGCTACGGCGAGGTGCGCGCCGGAAAGACCGGACTGGAGATGTACCATCCTGAATACCAGTTCATCGCGCCGGATCAGGAAAGGCAGGTGCCGACCCATCTGACGCCGGTCTACCCGGTAACTGAAGGATTGCAGCAGCCCCGCCTGCGCACGCTCATCGATCAGGCACTGGGTATGCTGGTTGAGGGCGACCCGCTGGTCGACTGGATTCCACAGCCGATTCGCAACAGCCTTGGCTTTGCGTCCCTTACCGATGCCATCCAGTTCCTGCATCACCCTCGGGCATCAGGCGCACCACCAGCTGCTGTGCAAGTGGATTCCATCGATGCTGCGCGTGCAGATGATATCCGCAGCTCTTTTGTCGGACTACAGCAACCGAT
>CAIOZF010000112.1 GCA_903862645.1 uncultured Gammaproteobacteria bacterium | reverse complement strand
TCAGCGGTTGGGCGGTCGGCGTGGTCAAAGGAAAGACACTTTTGGATCATCCGTTTTAGTCGGTTAGAATTAATTCCTTCGATATCCCAATCTCCTGTCAGGACACATCGATTCCATTTTCCTTCTGAGCTAATCGCTTTTTTTAGATTGGAAGCAGGGTGGTGCTGCTGCAGCAACTCGGCGACGACTATGCCCATAGAGAACACGTCGCTCTTGAAAGGAATGAAACTTCCCTCAAGTCTCTCCGGCGCGAGATACTGGCGAAGTGCCTTATTGGTAAATCCAAGGTCAATCCACGCATCTGCCCACCCAAGGTCTGCAATTCGAACTTGCCAAGGATGCGCAACACTTGGCCACGTGCTGCGATCGTCCAATTCAAATCGATCACGCAGATCCGCATAAAGAATATTGCTCGGCTTTAAATCTCCGTGCCCTTCAAATCCGTTTTTGTAAAGGTGTATAAGTCCATTGAAAGATTGCGCTAATGCAATAAGCCGATCTTCTTCAGCGACTGATGAGTCATCGACCCAGTCTTGCAGAGACCCTAACATTTGGGGCATTCGCATTATCGGGAGTCTGATAAATTCTCCCTGATGTCCACTTGGCAGGTGGGCGGTATCAAAACCCAGTGCTGGAACCACATTGCGGTGCGACGGCAAAGCAAGCCACAATCGAAACTCTCGGCGGAGATAATCTATATCGTGGAAAGACTTCGCGTTCCTCAGCGCTTCTGGGGCCAGCGTCTTTACAGCAAAGGCACCTGGAATAGAGTCAGGTTTTGAAAGGAACCAAATTAGGCCATACGTCCCAATTATCGGTTCATCCGCAACAACATAATCATGGTAGTGCCGTACCAGCCATTCGCGCAGGTCATTCGTCGTTGACATTTTTTCTCGCCCCTAAAATCTTTTATCCAACTCATGATGTGTTTCAAGCAAAGCAATAAATCGCATCATTTCTTCTAGTTGGGACATGCGATCGTGAATCCGACTACGAACCTCATACTCACCCTCTCGGTCACGTGCGACACTATTAATTGGTGGCTCAAGACCTGCAATTTCCAACGCAATTTCGCCAATCAATGTGCCTGCGTGCTTGACACATGACCGGAATCTCCGATCAAGACTATCTATGTCAGCGTTTACTTCATCAATAGAATGCCGATCCCAGTTACTTCCAGTTTCAATTTCACGTAGGCTCGTCTTCAGCGCCGTGAAGTCCTGTCCCAGCTGTGCTGAGGAAAACGTATCATCGGCGGACTTTGACCTTAAGGTCCCAATAAGTAACGGTACAAACCGCTTGCCGATAGCATCCTCCTCTGCGATTGATGCTAGCCCTTCGAGGAGTCCCAAGAAGTAAGCGCGCTGAAAAATGGACGATTTACGAACCCAAGAGATGTCGGGGTCGTTAGCTAACGAGTCGGCTGCTGCCCTGATTGCTGTTTCAACTGCGGCGCTATCGATCTTGGAAGACATCATGTTTGTAGACCATCATTCGGATTAGACGGAAAGTCCCGCCAGCCGGACAAATTAATTGACTATGGATGGGATGATTACATTTCGATTTATATAACGCCTAAATCTGTTCCTCGATATACCTGAGTACAGTGTCTATTGATATCTCCATTAGCTCTGCAATTTCTGAAAATAACATTCCTTGCGCATGAAGTTGCAGTGGAATTTGTTTCCCAGGAACAAGGTAATAACAACCCTTTTCCTCCCAGCCTTTGCCAGTACCTCGCCTTCCTAGTGCTATCCCTAGGCGAAGTCGCGCATCCAAACTCTGATGTTCCTTCACAAACTTTTCCTGCACTGCATCTATTAAAATTGTTCCACCCTGCCAACGCCTGAAATGATTCCTGTTTAACTGTTGTTCGGCGTCAACAGTTGCATAAAAGTTAATTAGATCCATAGTCTCTACTGCTACAGCATTAACTTTCTCATTGAAAAACTGGCGATTTATTCTC
>CAIOZF010000111.1 GCA_903862645.1 uncultured Gammaproteobacteria bacterium | reverse complement strand
GAGCACAAGGTGGCAGAGCGTGCGATTCCTGCGCTGCCAGCGGATGTGAAGATGCTGGACGAGTTCGAGTCGAAAAAGCTGGTGTCGGACTTCGGCATACCGGTGAGCAAAGATGTGCTGTTGCCGGCTGATGCCAAGGTGTCGGCGCTGCCCGCAGGCATGCAGTACCCGGTAGCGGTGAAGATTGCCTCGCGCGACATCGGCCACAAGTCCGACATTGGCGCGGTGCGCCTGAACATCCGCGACGACAGGGCGCTGGCCGAAGCTGCGGCCGAAGTCGTTGCCAACGCCAGGCGCGCGGCGCCCAAGGCGCAGTTGTCAGGCGTGCTGGTGTCGGAAATGGTGGGCGAGGGACTGGAGACCATCATCGGGGTGGTCAACGATCCCATCTTCGGCCCGGTGGTGGCCTTCGGCCTGGGAGGCGTGCTGGCCGAGACCCTCAAGGACACCACGCATCGCATCGCGCCCTTCGACCTGGACACGGCGCGAGAAATGATAGGCGAACTGCGCGCGGCGGCGGTGTTTGCCGGTGTGCGCGGCCAGCCCGCGCGCGATGTCGATGCCCTGGCCGCAGCACTGGTCGCCGTGTCCGGGTTTGCCTGGACGATGCGTGAGCGGCTGGCGGAACTGGACCTTAATCCCGTTCTGGTTCGCCCTCGGGGCAAAGGCGTGGTGGCGGCGGATGCGCTCGTGGTGCTGCGCTAGTAAAAGGAACCGCCCGACCTTGGCGCCGATGACCCATGGCTTGTCCTGGTTTTTCGCTTCCATGCGGAACTCCACCGCCACGCGCAGCGAACCGTCGGGTTGCTCTTCCAGAGTGGATCCCAATCAAAGAGCACCAGTACTTAGGGAATAACTGAACAAGGGGGCATGCCCCCTTGTATATCCCCCACTTCAGAGGGAAGCGCAGCGCAGGTTTCCAAAATTCCGGACTTGATCAGCGTTTCCTTAGTAATGCTTTCTAGGAGGTTGACGATCATGAAGAGCAAGTCTTTAAAGATGCAATTAATGATGGTTCTGATGTTGTGTGTCTCTTACCCCATTGCAGCGCAAGAGAGTGTCACCAGCTATCCATCTAGGGTAGTAACTATAGTGATTCCCTTTGTGCCTGGCGGCCCAGTAGAACGTGACACTCGAATCTGGGCGCAGAAGCTAGGCCTAGACTTGGGAAAACCATTTGTGTTGGATTTTAAGGGCGGAGCGGGGTCAACGATTGGAACAGCGTTTGTTGCTAAGGCAGTGCCAGATGGATATACGCTGCTCAGTGTTTCTTCCGGCTTCAGTGTCAATCCCGCTCTCTATCAAAATCTGTCATTTGATACAGAGAAGGACTTGGCCCCGATTTCGCATATGCGCTCAGTGGGTTCTATGTTGGTCGTTCACCCGGCATTCCCTGCAAAAAACTGGCCTGAGTATGTTGCCTATGTGAAGGCGAATCCAGGTAAGGTCAATTTCGGTACCTCTGGCGGAGGTGGTGTACACCACATGGCTGGTGCTTGGTTGCATAGCGAGCTCAAAGCCAAAGTGACATTCATTCACTACAAAGGGGGTGGACCGGTGTTGCTCGATGTGATGGCGGGCAGGGCGGATGCTTATCCTCCAACGGTTTCTACCGCGTTGACTCAAGTGAAGGCGGGAAAGCTTCGTGTTATTGCCATGATGAGTATAGCGAGGTCTCCGTTGATGCCGGACATTCCTACGATATCGGAACAAGGGCTTCCTGGGTTCGACTTTTCTTCATGGGGAGGGGTACTGACTACGGGAGGTACACCGGCTCCGATAGTTAACAAGCTCAGTAATGCCATGGCAAAGATTGCAAAGGATCCTGAGGTTATTAAATATGCCGCAATGGATGGCACGATTATGATTGGAAGCACGCCTGAAGCATTTCAACGGCTGATTACACAAGAAGTCCAACGATGGAAAAAAGTTGTCCTTGAGAACAACATAAAACTTGAGGATTAACGGAGCCCCGTGAGCTGCAGGATGACGGAGTTTGGCAGCAGGGTTGGCTTTGAGCGAGCAGTTAACTGGCAGCAGTGAATGTGTTGTTTTACACGACGGTTCTGGAATTGCGAGGAACCCATCATTCAGAAATAACGGTTTTCTTTTTAAACCTGAAGCTGCCTTTTCAATGCAGCTTGGACCAATTTCTGTAAATTGCACCTAATTCATTTGCCGGTGATTCGTTTGAAAAGACAACCATGGTTCGTTTATTTTTCTTGTTCCAAGCCACAATTTGTCCGCCTAGTCCCTGTGCATAAAAAGAATCTGGAACCATCTTATGGTCAACCCAAGTGAAATATCCATAATGATTAAATTGCGTGAAAGGACCATTCGGGCCCCTTGCTGAAAGTTGAGGTCTTGCTGCATCTCGCAGGAAATTGCCCAGACAATCTAGTCCATCGTAAGCATCACGTACCCAAGCGGCAAAGCGAGCCCAATCCATTAATGTCAATTGCACAGCACCTGACCCGAACGCATTTTGATGCCTGTCGGTTCTTAAAATTCCTGGGCCAGCAATTGGAATAGCCTTCAGCACAGATTGCTCCACCCATTCGGAGAAAGGCATACCGGTAACTTTTGCAATCATCAACGCCACCATTTCAGGATCGGAGTTGCGGTAAGCAAAAACAGAACCCGGCTGACGCTTTTTACCGAAAAGCTCTTTCGACGTCCCCCCAGTATTGAGTAGCACAACGGTTTAGAGTCCGACTCTGGGTAAGGAGATCGGACGTGAAGAAACGGTTTACGGAAGAGCAGATCATCGGGTTCCTGAGGGAAGTCGAGGCAGGCCTGGCGATCAAGGAACTGTGCCGCCGGCACGGGTTCTCGGAGGCGAGCTACTACCTTTGGCGGAACAAGTTCGGCGGGATGGACGTCTCGGACGCGAAGAAGCTCAAGGCACTGGAGGCGGAGAACGGACGGCTGAAGAAGCTGCTGGCCGAATCACTGCTCGAGAACGAGGTAACGCGTGAGGCACTTCGAAAAAAATGGTGACCGCACCAGCACGACGCGAGCTGGTGCGGTGGATGCAACTGCGTGGCTTGTCAGAGCGGCGTTGCTGCCGAATGCTTGGCATGAGTGCAAGCGCGCTGCGCTACGAGCCGCGCGCCGATCGCAATGTAGAGCTGCGAGAGAAGATCGTGGCGATCGCCCAGCGGCATCGGCGCTATGGCTCGGCGATGATTTACCTAAAGCTTCGCCAGGCAGGCGAGATCGTCAACCACAAGCGAGTCGATCGCCTGTACGCCAAGGAAGGGCTGCAGGTAAAGCGCCGTCAGAGAAAGAAGATTCCGTTGGGTGAACGACAGCCGCTGCTGCGACCCACAGCCCCTAATGAAGTCTGGTCGATGGATTTCGTATTCGATCGGGTGGCAGACGGACGCGTAATCAAGTGCCTGGTGATCGTGGACGATGGAACCCACGAAGCGGTGGCAATCGATCCAGAGCACAGCATAGGTGGGGAGCGCCTGACCAGACTCCTGGATCGAATCTGTTCGTTGCGTGGTCGACCTAAAGTCATTCGAACTGACAACGGCAAGGAGTTCACAGGACGGGCCATGCTGACCTGGGCGCATCGAAACGGGGTGGCGTTGAAACTGATTCAGCCTGGAAAGCCGAATCAGAATGCCTATGTCGAATCGTTCAATGGACGATTTCGAGACGAATGCCTGAACGAACACTGGTTCATCAGCTTGGGGCATGCCCGTGTCGAGATCGAACGGTGGCGAAAGGAATACAACGAAGAAAGACCAAAGAAATCCCTGGGTGGGCTGCCTCCTGCAGCCTATGCCAGACAACTGGCCGACAAGGCCCTTACAATGCCCGGAAGACTCTAAACCAAACCGCTACTCAGAGCGGGGGGACGTCGCCTGCACTAGGAACTTTGCACCGGAGCGTTTCTTCCCAGCGGCTGTTTTCGGCCCCGTGCTCGCGCCGCCGTTGAATTTACATTTCGTCTTGCCTCTTGTTGCCGGTGCCCGGCGCTGCACCTTGGTACGTTTTGACATCGCTTAGCACTGGATGCAATGAATTCGGCCTCCTGCTTATGTCGCG
>CAIOZF010000110.1 GCA_903862645.1 uncultured Gammaproteobacteria bacterium | reverse complement strand
CAACTACCGGCTCGCCTATACGGTGAGCGACCGCGAGTTGGCTGCAGCGAGATCGTGGCTGAGGACGCGTACCGAGGGCGCCACACCCTTAATTGGCTTGCAGCCTTTCAGCTTTCCTACCAAGGCGCATCGTGACTGGCCGCTGGATCGGTTCACGGCGCTTGCCCGGCAGATAAGCGAAGAACATCCTTCTGCCCACTTCGTTATTCTGGGTGATGAAGCGGCAGCCAGGGGTGCAGAAACCATGGCAGGGATATTTCCGGGCCGGTTCTCTGTGGCAGCCGGCAGCATCAGCTTGAGGGAAAGCGCAGCCCTGATGAAGACTCTTGATTTATATATTGGGGTTGATACCGGACCAACCCACATTGCAGGGGCCCTGCAAGTGCCGATGGTTGCGCTATATCACGCCCAATATCCTGGCCGAAATCTTATGCCACTGGATCACCCTCGGTGTACCGCGATTCAGGCGGATGGGCCGACGATGGAGAGCATCAATGTTGCATCTGTATGCGATGCTGCGTTGCGTATACTTCGGGAAGCCGGGTCGCGTTCGTGATTACTGCGCCCGCTAAGCCGCGTGTGCTGATGCTGTCACAGGAGGTCCATCCCATTCCGCCGATGAAAGGGGCCGCGGTAGAACAATGGATCGAAGCCGTTGCTCATCGATTGAAGCAACATGTGCCTTATGTGGTGAGTGTCCCGCATCCGGAACGTCCGGACGACGAGCAGGTCGGTAATGTTCATTACAGACGCATACGGATGAGCCCACTGTATAAGCGTTTATTCCGAAAACTCACTCGTCTAGATCCCTACCCCTACGTAAGCCGAATTTTGAGGTACGCACATGTGATTTCGCCGGACATAGTGCATATCCACAATGCGCCACAGTTTGTTGACGTCCTATCTGCCGGATTGCCGCAGGCAAAAATGGTCCTGCACATGCACAACGAAAAACTGGACAGCTTTCATTCCAAGGTCAATACCTTGGTGGGGTGCAGCCACTATATCCAGGATTGGTATCAGTTGCGAAAAACCCCAGCGCAGCGCTTTCATGTCATTGACAACGGCGTCGATCCAGCGATGTTTGACACTTCATCGCATAGGTCTCAGGTCAGCACAATAAGGGGCCGTTTCGGCGTTCCAGACGATCGCTTCGTGGTGCTTTACGTTGGAAGGATTTCACCTGAAAAAGGGCCTGACCTGATTGTGCGGGCAATGCAGCAGCTGGATCCTGAGAAATTTCATTTGGTCATATCCGGGGAATGGCCCGAAGGCTCTCCGGAACGCAGCGAGCGAGTGCGCTATGCGCGGTCTTTACGGGACATGCTGCAGACTGTTCCGCATACCATCACGGGAGGCGTGCCACCGGCAGAAGTTCCGGATATCTATCGACTGGGTGACCTGCTGCTGATTACGTCACGCTTTGAAGAGCCATTCTCCATGGTGGCAATCGAGGCCATGGCGTCGGGGCTCCCGGTAATGGCACTGCGCAAGGGGGGCATGGTCGAGTACATGGTACACAATGAGAACGCCCTGCTTCTTGATGCAGATGCAAGCGTTGAGGCAATCGCATCTGCCGTACGGGAGGCTTCCTGCTCGAGAGATGAACTTGTTCGGATCAGCCATCACGCACGCCATATGGTGGAGACTCGCTTCGGATGGGAGGAGGTAGCCCGTCAGACAGAGTCCTTGTATACGGTGATGTTATCGGGGAAGGCGAATTGAGCAGCCGCAGCTACCTTGAAGTGCTGCCATTCGTGGCACTGGTTTTCATACTTCCTTTTCCAGGAACTGTAGCGTTTCGCTTGTTGTGCCTGTCCGTGGCGATTGGTCTGACCGTCTGGTCATGGCAAAAATGGTCGGTTCCCACAATCCCCTGCAAAGCGTTGCTTTCAGCCTGGGCACTTCTCGCTGCCGTATCACTTCTGTACGCGGTTGATCGTCAGTACAGCCTTGGGGAGATCAAGAATGAAATTGGTTACACGATGGCGGCGTTCATCACGTTTTTTGCGGTGACCAGAAGTCGTCAACGGCTCCAGATTTTTGGCATGGTTGTATTGATATCCGCTTTCTTGATAAGCGTGTGGGCACTGTGGCAGCGTCATCGGGTTGGTTACTGGGACGATGGGGCACGACATGGCGGAGTTGGAAGCTTTGCCAGTCTTGCGATCATATGTGCGCCCATGGGGCTGATCGCATGGCAGGGAATGAAGCGTACTGGCCGGCTTGTGCTTATGGGCGGAGCAGTTGTAGTGATTTGGGCGGTAGCCGTCAGCGAGCAGCGCATTGTCTGGCTTGCCTACGGCGTGCAATTGGCGATACTGGTTTGCCTGCTTGCCTATGCCGGGCTTGTCCGTCTGCGGGCAGGCATGGTTGTCTTGATTGCAGCCTTCATCATGGCGATCAGTCTGGCAATGTTGCTGGCGGTGCATGCGCGGAAAGTCAACCAGAGTCCAGTCGAGTACTACGATTTAGGCAATGACTTTCGGTTGCAGCAGTGGGGAAAAATTACCGCCCGCATCATGGATCAGCCGCTGGTGGGGGCTGGTTTTGGCAGAGACAGCATGAAGAAGGCCTACCCCGACCTGGTTCCCGCGGACCCGCCTATGTCCCTGATGTGGCATCCACACAATGTTTTACTGAACTATGGAGTTGCCATGGGTGTGCCGGGAGTGGTTGTT
>CAIOZF010000109.1 GCA_903862645.1 uncultured Gammaproteobacteria bacterium | reverse complement strand
GGGGCCGGTGCTGATCGAAGTGTTCGAACGTACCGAGGATTTCGCCGTGCGCTCGGTCGGCCTGCCCGATATCGGCCCGCTGGTTGGCATCTGCTTCGGCAAGGTGGTGACGCTGATTTCCCCGGGAACTCTCAGCGCCAACTGGCAGGAGATTCTCTGGCACGAACTCGTGCATGTATTCACGCTGCAGATGACCAACAACCGCATGCCGCGCTGGCTCTCCGAGGGCATGTCCGTCTGGGAAGAGCGCGAGGCGCGCCCGGAGTGGGGGCGCCGCCATGGCATCGAGCTGGTGCGTGCCGCCGCGCAGGACAAGCTGCTGCCCGTGGCCAATCTCAATGAGGGCTTCACCAATGCCGAGAGCAGTGAAGACCTTGGCTTCGCCTACTTCCAGTCCTATCTGGTGGTGGATTACATCGCCAACGAGCACGGCTTCGACAAAATGATCGAGCTGGTGAAGCAGTACGCCTTCATCAAGGAAGAGTCGGTGATGTTCGAAGAAGTCTTCGGCATGCCCATCGATCAGTTCGATGCCGCCTTCCGCAGCTGGGTCGAGCGCCGTGTCGGCGAGATCAATGTCTATGTGCACAGTGAAGACACGCCGGACGAGGGCGAGGCGCACGGCCATGGTCAGCGTGAGAACTCCAGCGCCGTGCTCGCCGAACTTTACAACAATGCCTCGTTGAAACAACACATGCAGCAGCGCGTGCAGGATCAGCCGCGTGACTTCCAGGCACATCTGCAATTGGGTATCGTGCTGTTCAAGGAGGACAATTTCGCCGAGGCGAGGACCCACCTGGAGCTTGCCCATCAGATTCTTCCAGACTATTCCGCCTACCCCAGCCCCTCAGCGGTGCTGGCACAGATCTACGAGAAAGAAGGCAATCAAGCAGCCAGAGTCGAGCAGCTGAAGATCATGCTGCAGAACCAGCAGCACGACTACGATGCGCCGCTATTGCTGGCGCGCGAGGCGCTCTCGGTCGGCGATGCGGAGCAGGCCCAATACTATCTGGACCGTGCTTTCGCCGTGACGCCGTATCGCATCGAAGCCCATCAGGTAAGTGCGCAGTTGGCGCGGCAGATCGACAATGCTCCAGCAGCGGTGCGCGAGTACGAGGTACTGGTGAAACTGGACCGCAATGACCCGGTAGAGGCCCATACCAATCTGGCCGAAGCTTATCTGGACAATGGCCAGCGTGACGAAGCGCGGATCAATATTCTCAGCGCGCTGGAAATTGCGCCGAGCTATCAGCGGGCACAGCAGGTGCTGCTGCAGGCGGTCGACGCCCCACAACCTTAGAGCTTGTTGAAATATAACCGGCCCACTGGCCTACCGAGGAAGGATTAGCAGCAATGCGTCGCCACGCGGAACCGAACAGATCGCTCCACCGAGACCTGCGCAGGAACGGTCTGCTGCTGGTGGCGCTGTTGCTTGGTCCATGGCTGACTGTGGCGGCCCTTGCCCAGAACGACGCACCTGTTGACGAATCGCGCGCGGCGCCAGGCGACAACGCGGCCAGACCACTGGAGTTTGATCCGCAGTCTTTCTTCGATATGGATCTGACCGGTGGTGCCGAGGAGTCGGTGCCTGCGGAATTTACCTGGATCAGAGGGCGTTACACCAACTACGGCGGCGGTCGCAATCGGCGTGGTGGTGGCGGAGGTGGTTTCGGTGGACGAGGTGGTTGGTGGGACACTGATTTCCCCGATGCAGAGTCGAATTTCCTGCGCGGCGTCCAGCGCTATACCAATATCGACACCAACAGCCAAAGTCACGACTGGCTTGATCTGACCGACCCGCGTCTGTTCGAACACACCTTCCTGTACATGAACATGAAGCGTGTCCCCATCGGGTCCACCTCCACAGGGCCGAACTTCAGCGCGGAGGAGGTCGAGGCGCTGCGCGAGTTCATGGCCCGAGGTGGCTTCGTGCTGCTGGATGATTTCTGGGGTGACGCGCACCTGGAGGATTTTCAGAACGAAATGGTGAAGCTCTACCCGGATCGGACGCTGGTGAAACTGGATACCAGTCACGAGCTGTTCCATGTGTTCTTTGATGTGGACGAGGTGGTGCAGGTTCCGGGGCGAGCGGTGACCTGGGATTTCAACGGTGGCTTCAGTCTCGATGATCCTGACTATCCACCGGCGGTCTACGCGATTCTCGACGATGATGGCCGTGTTATGCTGGTCGCCAATTTCAATGCAGATCTGGGCGATGGCTGGGAACATACTTTCTATGAGCCCTATCCGACGCGATACAGCAACGAGGCCTACAAGATAGCCATCAACTATCTGATATACGCGTTCACCCATTAAACGTTCACCAATAACAACATTACTATTAATAGAAGCAAATAACGCAGCAAACACAGGACTTACTCATGTCAGAAATAGAAAGCATTGCAGAGGACACTGTCGCAGGACTCGAGAGTCATGACGATCTGGCGCTGGTCAAAAAGATGCAGGACGGACGTGACCAGATCATCGCAGAGATCAAGAAGGTGATCGTGGGACAGGAGGCCGTCATCGACGAATTGTTGATCGCGTTGTTCGCCGGTGGCCACTGTCTGGTGACCGGGGTGCCGGGGCTGGCCAAGACGCTGCTGATCAAGACTGTTGCCGACATCCTGCAGGTAAAGTTCAGCCGAATCCAGTTCACGCCTGACCTGATGCCGGCCGACGTTGTAGGTTCCGAGATCGTCGAGGAGGTCGATGGTCAGCGTCGCCTCAAGTTCGTGAAAGGCCCGATTTTTACCAACATTTTGCTCGCTGACGAGATCAACCGGACTCCGCCCAAAACTCAGTCCTCGCTGCTGGAGGCGATGGAGGAGAAGCAGGTGACCGCAGGTGGCGTGACCCACAAAATGGCCAAGCCCTTCTTCGTGCTGGCGACGCAGAACCCGATCGAGTTGGAAGGCACGTATCCGCTGCCAGAAGCGCAGCTGGACCGTTTCATGTTCAAAATCGAGTTGGGCTATCTCTCCGAAGACGACGAAGTGTTGGTGGTCGGTAATACCACGCGCATCGTCGACAATACCGTCGCCCACCCGCTCAGCGGCGAGGACATTCTGGAATTCCAGCGTATCGCCCGGCAGGTGCCCGCAGCGCAGGCCGTGATCCGCTACGCCGTGCGCCTCGTGCATGCCTCGCGTCCTAATAGCCAGTTGGCTCCCGACTTCGTCAACGATTGGGTGGCATGGGGCGCTGGTATTCGTGCTTCGCAGAATCTGGTGCTGGCCGGGAAAGTTCGCGCTCTTCTGAGCGGACGCTACAACGTCTCTTATGGTGATATCCGCGCCTTGGCGCCGGCCGTGCTGCGTCATCGCGTGCTGCTGAATTTTCATGCCGAGGCGGAACGCATTACCACCGATGACGTGATCAGGCGCCTGCTTGAAACGATCCCGGAACCTACTGCAGACCTATAAGTTATCAATGAGAAGAAGTCATCAGTATGGCGTCGAATACGACATTTATTGATCCCTCGGTGCTCGCCAGTCTGCACAATCTGGAGTTGCGGGCGCGGGTGGTGGTCGAGGGGTTTATCTCCGGTCTGCACAAGAGTCCGCATCGCGGTTTCAGCGTGGAGTTCAACGACTATCGTAATTATTACCGTGGCGATGATATGCGCCATGTGGACTGGAAGCTGTATGCGCGCAGCGACAAGTTCTACATCAAGCAGTACGAAGATGAGACCAATGTCCGTTGTTACATCGTGTTGGATTCGAGCGCGTCGATGGGTTACTCCTCTTGCGGCATGAGCAAGCTGGAGTATGGGCGCACGCTGGCGTCCGCTCTTGCGTATTTCATTATGCGCCAGCGCGATGCGGTGGGGTTGATTACCTTTGACGAGAAGGTCAACGACTACATTCCCGCGCTGTGCCGCCAGCCTCACCTGATCCGCATCCTGCGCGTGCTCGCGGGGCTGAAGGCGGGCGCCGCGACCAATATCGTGCGGCCCTTGTCCGATCTGGCGGTGAACCTCTCGCGCAAGAGTCTGGTGATCCTGATCAGCGATCTGCTTGAAGATGAGGTGCGGACCATCAAGACGCTGCAGAGGCTGCGTTCCATGGGCAACGACGTGATAGTGTTCCAGGTGATGGATGACGCGGAGTTGAATTTTACCTTCCACGAGGCCACTGAATTTATCGACGCCGAAACCAGTGAGAGCTATATCACTTCGCCTGCCGCCATTCGCGACGCTTACCTGGAGAACCTCAACGAGTTTCTGGGCTTCTGCAAGAAACAGTGCCAGAGCAGTGGCGTGGACTACTGTCTGGTGAACACCTCGCAGCCTCTGGATGCGGCATTAACCTCTTACATTTCACGCCGGGCGAGGAGCTACTAGATGGCATTTCTCACGCCCTTGTTTCTGTTCGGACTGCTGGCTGCGGCTATTCCGATAGCCATTCACCTGATCCGCAAGGAAAAGCCGCCGAGGATGGTGTTCAGCACGTTGCGGTTTCTGAAAAACACCTCGAAGAAGCTCATTCTGTTCCAGCAGATTCAACAGTGGTTGCTGTTGCTGCTGCGTGCCGCAGTCATCGGCCTGCTGGTGTTTGCCTTCGCGCGGCCGCTGTTCGACAGCAGCATCGCCGGCCTGGTGGACGCCGAACCGGAATCGGCGGTGCTCCTGCTGGATGTGTCGATGAGCATGCAATACGGGGAACGTTTCGAACAGGCCAGAGCGGCGGCGCGAGAGTTTATTACTGCGATGTCGCCCGGTGATGAGGTAGCGGTGATTGCCTTTGCCGATGCCACGATCAGTGTGCGTGAACTAAATAGTGATCTGGATGGCGCGCGCGCCTTCATCGATACGCTGGCGCAACCGGCGTTTGGCACCACGCGCTACATGCCGGCGCTGCGACTGGCCAACGACATGCTGGAGTCGTCCAGGCATGAGACGCGTCGCGTGCACCTGATCTCCGATTTTCAGTCCAGCGGTCTGGGCAACGATGACTCGGGCTGGATGCTCTCGCCGGGTGTCCAGTTCAGCAGTAATGATGTAGGGGAGGGTCCCTCCCGCAATCTGTTGCTCACCGACGTACGCTCTCCCGATCAGTTGATTGAAAACCGCAGTGAATACGAGATTCTCGCGCGGGTGCGCAGTAGCGGCAGCGTGCATATCGACGACGCTGAGGTGAGACTGGTCATGGATGGTCAGGAGAGCGTGCGCATCCCGGTGGACCTGCGCGACAAGTCCGAGGAGGTGGTGCGCCTGCCTGTGGTGTTCGACAGCGCTGGAACCCATCGCGGCGAGATCAGCGTGAGCGGCGATGACTTTGCCATCGACAACACCTACTACTTCACGGTGGATGTCATGCCGCGCATCAGCGTTCTACTGGTTAATGGTGAGCCCTCGCCGAACTGGTATGAGGACGAGGCGCACTGGCTGTCACTGGCCGTGGGTGCCGCCGCAGATTCTCCTTTCGTCGTTGCTGCTGCCACTTCCGCAGAACTGGATGCCGCGCTGCTGGCGGAACAGGATGTAGTAGTACTGCTCAATGCCGGCAGTGATTTGAGTACCTCCCAGGCGGCGGCGCTGGCCGAATATGTGCGTGAAGGTGGCAGTGTATTGATGGCACCGGGTGACCGTGTCAATGGTGCTCAGTTCAACCAGCAACTGGGTGCGATCAGCCCTGCCGTGCTGAATGAGTCCACTCGTCTGAATGTGGGTGATTACCTGATGATTGCCGACATGGATCGCCGTCATCCCGTGCTGCTGCCATTGGATACCGAGTGGGGGGTGCGCTTCGAGGGATACTGGAATGTGGAAGCACAGGCCGAGGCTGATGTCCTGATGCAGTTTGACAACGGCAGCCCGGCGCTACTGGAGAGAGTTGTGGGGCAGGGGCGAGTGATGCTGGTCGCGTCTGCGCTGGATACCGAGTGGAACAATCTCCCGCTACAGGGGCTATATCTGCCTTTCATTCATGAGTCCTTGCGCTATCTTGCCCAGGCAACAACGAAGGAGCGAGCCTATCGGATCGGCGATATCATCGATCTCACCTCTGCGGTGGCCGAGGATGCGGTAGTGACAGTTGTCTCTGCTGCGGGTGAGGAGACGGTGCTCGCGGCTGGTGCACGCACCCTGACGACCACGGGTATTGGCTTCCTGCGGATAGAGGGCGGTGATGAGCCGCAATTCTATGCGGTCAATGCTGACCCGGAAGAATCGGCACTGGAGAAAATGGCACCTTCTGTGCTGCAGGATCGCGTCACCAATCCCGAGACAGAACCGCAGCAGACAGCGGAGGTACGAACAGCACAACTGGTCGCTGAGCTGGAAGGCCCGCAACGCGTCTGGTGGTGGTTGCTGATTCTAGTGGTGTTGATGCTGTTGGCGGAGACACGAGTCGCCAATACGACGTATCGTTAGGGTTGGCTATTATAAGGGCTGGCTAATGCAGTCGTTGGCCGGGTAGAACAGCGCTGAATTTGGGTCGCTAAGGCGTCGAGCTAGAAAGCAACTCAGTGTTTTAGAAAAGGGGGACAAAGAATATCTTAAGAGCCCTTCCCCTTAGCTCTTTAAGGTCAGTTGAGCATTGTCCATGGTGTCGGTCGACCGAAAAGTGGTTTGATGGTGGCACACAGATTTTTGCAATGAATTGTTCGGTTGCAAATTGTTGCGACTATAAACTCGTTCCAAATACTGCACAGAAAAATAACGCCGGCGTTGGATAATTCATGATTTTTTCCAGCCTATTCCTTTCCTCGGTGATTTTTTTAAATCTGCACTTCAAGAAAGAAATTCAGCTGAATTTCAGTCCAATGAAACTTAATAGAACTATCGTTCCCTGTTCGAATAGTTCCGCGCAGTCGTGTCAGGAATCGAAGCGTGGTTCCTTGCGAGAATCTATCGGTCCATTCCTGCGCGACAGCATCTGCTGAAAATTGGGCAGATATCCGCGCAGCTTGGCGGGCAAAGCCAGCATCGCCGGAGTGACGATCAAGGTCAGAATGGTACCGAAGCCCATGCCGAAGACGATTGCGCTTGCCAGTTTCACCCACTGGGAAGTGATCGGGCCGCCTACTTCGATCTCTGCGGTGATCAGATCCACCGACACATGCATAGCCAGTGGCAGCAGGCCAAAGGCTGTCGTAAATGTGGTCAGGAACACCGGGCGCAAGCGTTGCACCCCGGTCTGAACGATGATCTCCTCCAAGTCCCAGTCCTTGCGGGTGGCGCGCAGGTGATTGAAGGTATCGATGAGGATAATGTTGTTGTTAACAATGATTCCCGCAAGCGCCACGATCCCCACGCCGGTCAGAATGACGCTGAAGGTGTCTCCGGTAATCAACAGCCCCAGTAATACGCCGGTAGTGGACAGCAGCACGGCAGACAGGATCAACAAGGCCTGATAGAAGCTGTTGAACTGGGTTACCAGCAACACAGCCATGAGTGCCAGAGAAAGTGAGAATGCCTGCATCAGGAACGCCATAGACTGCTCCTGCTCTTCGTTGGCGCCACGGAACTGATAGTTCACTCCAGGCAGCAGCGGGTTCTCATCCAGCCACTGGCGGATCTCCTGCAGCTTGTTGTCCATGATGATATCCGGCGCAGGATTGCCGCGAATATAGATTACCTTGTTGCCGTCGACACGCTGGATTGAGCTGACCTTGGGGCCGGGTTCTCTGGTGACGAAGCTGCTTACCGGCGCAGGCCCTCTGGCAGTATTGACCTGGATCGTGTCGATCTGTTCAAGCCCGCGATATTCCGCGGGGTAGCGAATACGAATGTCGACTTCGTCCTCGGTGTCATCCGGACGGTAGTCACCCATGAACACGCCGTTGGTCATCAACTGAACGGCAGTGCCCACCTCGGCGATATTGGCGCCAAACATGGCTGCACGGGCACGGTCGACATTCAAGCGCCACTCAATACCGGGAATCGGCGTGGTGTCGTCGATGTCGATGAGCCCGGTCATGCCGTTCTCGAGGTGTGCACGCAGGCGTCGGCCTTCGCTTATGAGATCATCGAGGCTCTCGCCATACAATTCGATCTGCAGCTCCTTACCCACAGGTGGGCCGGTTTCAATGGTTGAAATCTCAGCCCGCAGTCCGGGTATATCGCTAATCGCTTCCCGGTAAAGTTCTTCAACCTCGAAGCCGTTGACCTCACGCGTGCGCCGGTCGGTGAACTCTACGAAAATGGTACCGACCAGATCCGGTGCGGCACTCTGGCCGCCACCCAGGCTCTGACCGGCGCCGGACTGCGTCACAACATTTTTGATGTATCCGACATCGACGATGCGTTGCTCGACATCGACGACCATGTCACGGATTTCTTCTGGTGAGTAGTTGCCGCGGGCAAAGACCTGAACTCGGGTCTGATTCGGTTCTACGGATGTAAAAAACTCGAAGCCTGCGCCGAAATTCACATAGGCGTAGATAATGCTGACCAGAGTGCCGACGCTGCTCAGAAAAATGAGGCCGGGCGAGCGCACTGCACCGCGCAGCACTGCTCCATAGATCTTGTTCACTCCAGTCAGATGGGAGGTGTTAACTTCATCATAATTCACAGTGTCCTTTCTGCCCTTTACCGGCGTAGCGCTGCCAAACAGCGCCCCAATTACCGGCGCAAATAAAAGGGCATAGAGCAGCGAACCTACCAGTACCGCAAAAACGGTGATAGGCAGATAGCGCATGAACTCACCGGCGATGCCTGGCCAGAACATCATTGGCAGGAAGGCCGCCAGGGTCGTCAATGTCGAGGCCATGATGGGCCAGAACATGCGATTGATGGTTTCCTCGTAAGCATCGGCTCTCGTATAACCTTCGGCGATTTTGGTGTCGGCGAACTCCACCATCACAATGGCACCGTCCACCAGCATCCCCAACCCCAGGAGCATTCCGAAGATCACCATGAAGTTGTAGGTGAATCCCAGCATCGAAATGACAATGAAGGCAAAGAAAAAGGAGAATGGCACTGCCATGGCGACGACGATTCCGGAGCGCACACCCACGGCCGCGATTACCACGATCAGCACCAGCACGATGGAGGAGACCATGTTGCCCTGCAGGCCGAGGTTCTGTTCAAGCACCATCGGGACTGTATTGTTCATGTAGGAAATGGTCACGGCGGGAGGCAATTCCGGCAACATGGCCTTGACGATGACGTCGATCTTTTCCATCGCCGCGATCAGGTTGGCACCCTTGCGTTTCTGGATGGTGATGGAAATGGAACGTTCTCCGTCTGCGAACGAGTAGCGCTGCGCATCTTTGAAAGTGCGGCGGATTTCGGCGATGTCGCTGAGTGTCAGTACCCCGTTATTGTTGGCGGCGATGGGCAGGTCGAAGAGGTCCTGCTCAGTCTCGATCAGGCCGGGCAGTTTGACCGAGAAACTGCCCTGACCGGTATTGACAGCACCGGCAGGGATCAGCCGGTTGTTGTTGTTCACCGCCTGCACGATTTGCTGATTGGTCAGGCCATAGGTTTCCAGCTGCGCAGGGTCGATGATCGCTTCCAGCAGTTCTTCGCGATTGCCGACCATGTCGGCGCTCAGGATTTCCGGCAATGTTTCGATCTCGCGCTGCAGATCCTGCGCGACCTGCAACAGCACGCGCTCGGGAACTCCCGCGCCGCTGATTGCAATCTGGACGACCGGCGCGGTGGCGGCAGACACCTCCTGCACCAGCGGCTCTTCGGTGGAGCTGGGGAATCTCGCCTTGGCCTTGTCGATGGCGGCGCGGGTTTCGAGCAGCGCCTGACTGGCGTCAAAGCTCACATCGAACTCCACGATCACGGTCGCAGCGCCTTCGCTGGAGAAGGAGCTGATCTGGGTGACGCCTTCAATGGTCTTCAATTCTATTTCTGTGGGCTTGGCCAGCAGGCGTTCAGCATCTTCCGGAGAAATGCCCTCGTGGATGATGGTGGTGATGACGATGGGGACAGTCACATCCGGGTTCAGCTCCACGGGGATTGAGAGATAGGACAGGAAGCCTGTCAGCATGATCATTACGAACACGCTGAGGGTGGTTCTTGCCCTGGAGATCGCGGCTTTTATATAAGTCATGGCATTAATCCCTGCTTATGGTGCTGATTCGTTGTTAGTGGACCAACTGGAGTCGGCATTGACCGTTTGCCCCGGGAAGACGATTTCCTGGCCCAGGGTGATCACCACGCTTTGTTCTGGCAACCCGAGTACCCACATGCCTGGGTCGAGACTGGAGTTCTCTCCAACCACTACCACTGGCGCGAATTGCACAACGTTGTTCTGGCCCAGCGTCTTGACGCCCATGGTGCCTTCATCGTTCAGGGTCAGTGCCGATGGAGGGATCAGATGAGCGCGCGTCTCGGCACCCGTGATATGGATCTCGGCCGTGATGCCCTGACGAATGGAGTCAAAACCACTGTTGATTTCCACTTCGATGCCGTAACTGCGCGCACTGGTGTCAGCGGCGCGGGACACATAGGTCAGTTTTCCTTCGACTGTTTCACCACTCAGCAGAGTCGCCGTGACCGGTGCCCCGAGAGTGAGTTTGCCCACATCCGTTTCCGGAACCTGTCCGATCAGCAGCATGGGAGAATCGTCCAGCAACGAGGCACACGTGCCCCCCATGTCCATCAGATTGCCAACTTCCACGACACGGGTTTCCATGATGCCGGCGAAAGGCGCGGTGATACGGGTCCTGTTCAGATTCAGCTCTGCGCGAGTCACGGCCGCGGTGCTGGCATCCAGTGCCGCCTTGAATTGAGCAATGCCAACGCGCGATTGCAGACCGCGCTCCTGAAGATCGAGCGCGCCGTTGTACTCCATCTGGGCCTCTTCCTGACGACTGCGAGCCTCCTGCAGATCGGCCGCCCGAGTATCGACAGCGATTTCGCACAGCAGATCCCCGGCTTCAACCCGAGCTCCGCGCGCAACCGGTGTGGCGACGACACGTCCCGACACTTCGGCGCGCACATCGACGTGACGGAAGGCCTTGGTCTGGCCGCGCACGCGCACGCGCTCCTGATAGTTCTGCGCACTGATACTGGCAACCCTGACGGTGAAGCTTTCATTGTCGTTGGTGATGGTGCCATCATTGCCCACAGCATTGATGGTGGTGTCGTTCTCGGGAAGTGCGAAGCCGTCGTCGAACGCTCCGCGCTCGCGTGGCAACAACATCCAGATCACCACGACCACTGTCAGACCGATGGTCACTGCGTACTTTGATTTCACTTCTGTCTCCAGGTTTTTAAATGTTTTTTCCGATTTTCACGCGCAGTCTTTAGCTGTGCGGTGGCGTCGTATTGATTTTTAATATAGGGGTCAGAGCATCGGTGATGGATATTACGCTCGCATCATGGTCGTAGCTCAGTTCGCTGTGTAAATAATTTGGGCAGTTGGAAAGGATTGTTTTGCGGACTTGGCATTCAGGGTCGACCGGGGCCAATCAATGGCGCAAAAGTATAGCGTGCCTGTCGATCAAAACGATGCATTTTTAGTGTTACGTATTGTAACCAGCCAGCCGTTCATTGCAACGCAATTCAACGTCTTCGCTTTCGTTCAAGCGAGAGTTGTGGAGTAGAATCCGGCAAGCTCTCAAGAAAGGTATCTGCGCTATGAAAGACATCAAGAAAAAAGTGGCTATTATCACAGGATCTGGGACCGGCGTAGGTGCCGCGACTGCCAGATTGCTGGCGTCACAAGGTTGTCATGTGGTGATCAATTACAGTCGCAGTGCCGGTGCCGCCGAACAGGTTGCCCGGGAGTGCGAGAACCTGGGTGTTCAGACTCTTGTGTGCAAAGCCAACGTGGCCGATGACACCGAGTGCCGCGCTATGGTGGCCCAGGCAATCGACAAATGGGGACATGTGGATATTCTGGTCAACAACGCGGGCACCACGAAGTTCTGCGAGCACAGTCATCTTGATGGACTCGACGCCGCAGACTTCCAATCCATCTATGCTGTCAATGTGATTGGTCCTTTTCAGATGATTCGTGCTGTTGCGTCAGCCATGCAGGCTCAGGAGCAGGGCGGTGTCGTGGTGAATGTCGCGTCCACTGCCGCGATCACAGGGGCAGGCAGCTCAGTGGCTTACGCGGCGTCAAAGGGGGCGCTGGTCACCATGACGTTGTCACTGGCGCGCGCCCTGGGACCAAAAGTCCGCATCAATGCTGTGTGTCCGGGTTTTATTCAGGGGGATTGGTTGCGCGAAGGCCTTGGTGATGCACAGTACGAGGCGGCGAAGCTGCATAACGAGCGTAATGCGCCGCTGGGTGTCACGGCATGTCCCGACACCGTGGCCGAAGCCATACTGCATTTCATCACTGGACCGCAGATTGTCACCGGTGAGACCTTGATCGTCGACGGCGGACGTCATCTGAATTCCGTGCCGTTGACTCGGCGCTGAGAGGCCTGGCGCCATTGATGCAAGGGTCGGCTATCGCGCCGCTGGCTTCTTCTGCAGTTTGCGCTGCAGCGTCCGGCGATGCATCTTCAGTTGTCGTGCGGTTTCTGAAATGTTGCCGTCGTTTTCCTTCAGAATTTTCTGAATGTGTTCCCATTCCAGACGACGCACCGACATCGGTTCTTGAATGGAGGCGTAATGTTCGGCAAGTTTCTCAGTGTCCAGTTCCAGGGCTGCCAGAATTTCGTCCGCATCGGCCGGTTTGGCGAGGTAGTTGGTAGCACCCAGTTTGATTGCGTCCACAGCAGTGGCTATGCTGGCATACCCGGTCAGCATGAGGATCTGCATATGCGAGTTGAGCTCCTTCAAGACCGGAATCAATTCCAGTGAAGAGTGCCCTCCGAGATTGAGATCGAGTACGGCATGGCCAAAGATTTCGTCTTCCAGTGCGACCTGTTCTACACAGGCTCTCGCGTCACCCAGATTGGCAGCATGCGTCACCTCGTAACCGCGCTGACGCATCGCTCTGATGATCACATAAGCGAATACCTCGTCGTCCTCGACCAGCAGCATTTTTCCGGCACTCATTACTTCCAGACTTTCACTCATCGTTCCGTCCCGGTGTCACTCTTGCCACGAACACTGTCTTCACTTTGCGGCAGGCGGATGATGCTCATGGCGCCTCCCGTTTTCAGATTGAACATTTCGATATTGCCACCACTGCGTTGAATGGCGACATTGGCCAGAAAAATGCCCAGCCCCATGCTGTCCTTGCGCGTGGAGATGAACGGTTCGCCCATGTTTTCCATGACCGATTCTGGTATCCCCGGGCCGTCGTCGCCTACGGTAATTTCGACGCGTTGCGGCCCGGTCGTCTTCAAGCCTGCGGTCACAGTGACGATGCTGCGGGCTGCCCGGATGGCATTCTCAATCAGATTGATCACCGCGTGTCGCAGGGTCAGGTCCGTGGAGATCTTCGCCTCGTCTGCGTCGTCTTCAAGCGTAAAACGGATAGCGGCGCGCGGATGAATATTGACGATGTAATCGCGGACATCCTCCAGAAAGGTGCCCAGACTCACGCTTTCCGGATGACGGGCGTCGGATTTATTGTAGAAACGGGTGAGCTGATTGAGAGAGTCTTTGCAGCGGGTGACCTGCTGTTTGAGCAGGCTGATGTCCGGTTTGATGTTGCTGTCACGCAGTTGTGCTTCGCTCATGTTGTCCAGATCAGTCAGTAGCACGGCCATCGTCGACAGCGGGGTTCCCAGTGCGTGCGCTGTGCCGGCTGCCAGTGTCCCGATCGCCACCAGCTGTTCATTGCGCATCTCGTTTTCTCGGGCTTTGGCCAGCGTCAGCTCGCGGCTGCGAATGGCCTCCGCCATGCGCGTGACAAACAGGGTGATCAGCACGGCGCTAACTACGAAGGTGACCCACATCCCCACCAGATGCAGTTGGAAATTGACCATGAGGTGATCGGTGTGGTCGGTCTGCCGTTCGCTGAAGAGGAAGAACGAATACAATGCGATGCTGGTGAGCGCGAAGATGTTCACGTAGAGCTGAGTGAGCAGGGTAGCACCCACGGCGAGTAGTACCAGGAGGTAGGAGATCAGGGGATTGCTGGCACCTCCGCTGTAGAACACGATGATGACGAGAAAAATGACATCCATCACCAGATGAGCGAAGAGCTCGCGCTGCGAGATGTGCAATTTTCGGCGCAGGCGCCAGTAACCCAGGCAGACGGATGCCAGAATCACGACCACCATGCCGCCAAGCAACAAGAGAGGGACGACAAGGGGCGAGAAGGCATTGAAAACCAGTGCCCCGGCAATGCTCAGCACTGTGACGAGCAGTCGCAGTAGCATCAGCCTGAGCAGGGCCTGACGTGAGAAGCTGTTGCTGCCAGCCGCCTCTGGTCTGACCAGTTGCAGAATACTGTCGCGTAAGGTGCGTTTGCTTACTGAGCCATTGGAGGACGGATTTTTCGCAGAAGTCTTCTTCATGCCAGGCATTCTACCCCAGTGTGCGTGAGTTTGCCGCTGTGCCGCCGGCGTTTTGCTCCCATTCAGTGAACCGGTTATAGTGCAGCTCCGCTTCTGGCCCCGGACAATACGCTGATCCTGATGAATTTGCGCTTACTACCCTTCCCGTTGAATGTCTATGCGCAGACCCTTGCTTTCGAGTACGGGGCGGACTATCAACGAGCAGCGCATCTGCACTTCGGCGTCTTCGATGCAGCGCAATCCAACAACGGCGACCATCCAGCCAGCGACTACATTAGTGCACAGCAGTCGGCTCAGGAACTCTTGCTGGCGTACCTGCTGGCCATACCGGCCAGCGTCTTGGAGTGGGGGTTCGGTGACGGTTCGCTTGCCCGTGCCCTTGGCAATCTGGGGTATCGAATCGATGCCTTGTCGAACGATGCCGAGGAATATCGCCATGTGAGGTCGGTGGTTGGTGACGGTGCGTCAGCAAATTTGCATTTTCACTGTACCGATTTCGCGCAGTTCCATCCCGATGAGCGTGTTGACATTCTGGTTCTGCAGCAATCTGCGCAATACCTTGATCCGCTGCTGCTGCTGACGCGCGCAGCTGATTTGCTGCGTCCTGGTGGTCAGCTGCTCATCGTCGACGAATTCTTGTTGGATGACACTCGCCGCGAACCGCAACCACGTCCGTTGCTCACACACTTTCTACAGCTGAGTGAACGCTGTGGTCTGACCGTGGAACGACAGTTGGAGCTGGGTGATCGGGTGGCGCCCGGGCTGGCGATCTTTCACGAGTTGCTGCGCAAGCACAGGGATACATTGGCTGCAGCGTTGCAGATCGACCTCGCCAGCATCGACAACCTCACAGCAGATTTGGCGAAGCAGAACGAAAATTTTCTCGCCGGCCGCTTTGGCTACACATTGCTCGATCTGCGTCGCGGTCCCTTGCACGAGCACGATGTCGTCTACGGCAGCATCGGCTCGTTTCAGATTGATGAGGTCAGGCCCATTTTCGAAAGCAGTTTCGACGCTCGTTTCGATCCTGCGGTCTGGCAGTGGAAATATGGCGGGGGCAGAGGCCGTGCCGTGTGTGCCCGGATAGACCGACTGCTGATCGGCCACTACGGCGGAGCACCCCGCGACATCCGCTATTTCGGCAAACCAGACAAGGCGATTCAGATCTGTGATGTGATGGTCATGCCGGAGTACCGCAGCTTCGCCAATCGTGACACGCTGTTCTTCAAGACGGCGGCGACCTTTTTGGAACAGCAGATCGGGAACGCAGCGAACCATCTGCTGGGCTTCGGGTTCCCCAACATGCGTGTACTGCAGATGGCGAAGCGGCTCGGACTTTACGACACCACCGACACATTCATCGAGCTGCATTATTCGCCGCAGTCCGAGCCTGCCGACGCTGCGTTTGAGGTGGTGCCCTTCGCATTGTCTGAGCCGGAATCCCGGCTGACAGTTGATGCTCTGTGGGAACAGATGGCGGGTGACCTGCGCGAGCAGATAGTCGGTGTGCGCGACTGGACCTATCTCTACTATCGTTATTGTACGCACCCGCTCTGGGCCGTCGGTGGCTATGTGTGCGTCGCACTGCATCATCGCGGCATGGGAGAAATCGCGGCGCTGGCTATATTGAAGCCGCATGAGGGCGGTCGCCTGTTGATGGATATTATCGGTGCGACTGACGGTTTCCCGGAACAGCTCCGCGCATTGAATGCCTGGTTGACCGAGGGTGGAGAAAGTCTATGCTGCCGGATCACCGAAGGACAGGCGCAGCACTTGACTCTGCCCGGGTGTGAAAGGCGGGATCTGGGGATCGAGATCCCCTGTAACAGTTGGACGCGAGGACCCCTGGCCGACGAGTTGAAGGGGGCCTGGTGGCTGACGGCCGGAGACATGGATTTTCTCTAGGCAATCGATTTGCAAAAGAGCGTGTGAGTGTTAGTCCCATAACAACAATGCAGAGACTCCTCCATGGCAGTGCACAACACCGATAACAACATCTACGAGATAGGCCTCGACAAGAATGCCGCCAATCACGCCCCGCTCACTCCGCTATCTTTCATCGAACGTGCGGCAGCGGTTTATCCCCGCCAAATTGCACTGATTCATGGTGAGCTCCGCCAGAGTTGGGATCAGACCTGGCGCCGTTGCTGTCGTCTGGCCTCCGCATTGCGTCGGCGCGGTATCGGTCCTGGCCATACCGTGTCGGTGATGGGCGCCAATACCCCGGAACTATTCGAAGCGCACTTCGGTATCCCGATGACCGGTGCCGTACTTAACGCGCTCAATATCCGTCTCGATGCCAAGGCCATCGCCTTCATTCTGGAACATGCGGAGACTCGCGTGCTGTTCACGGACCGGGAGTTCAGCGGCACTATCAAGGCGGCGCTGGCGCTGCTGCGGAACAAGCCTCTGGTAATCGACATCGACGATCCTTATTTCGTTGGTGGCGAGCGGCTGGGGGCACTGACCTATGAAGAATTCCTGCGTGAGGGTGACGAAGTCCCTGCTGCATTCAATGTCACGGACGAGTGGCAGGCGATTGCCCTGAACTACACCTCGGGAACGACCGGCAATCCGAAGGGTGTTGTCTATCACCATCGCGGCGCCTATTTGAATGCTGTCTCGAACGTGCTGTGCTGGAACATGCCGGCCAACCCGATCTATCTGTGGACACTGCCGATGTTTCACTGCAACGGTTGGTGTTTTCCCTGGACACTGGCCGCCGTCGTCGGCACCAGTGTGTGTCTGCGTCATGTGCGGGACGATGCGATTTTCAATGCCATTCGCGTGCATCGGGTGACGCATTTCTGCGGCGCACCGATCGTGTTGAACCTGCTCGTCAACGCCAATCCGCAGTTGCGCGTGGGTATCGAGCACACGGTGCAGGCAATGACGGCGGGAGCTGCCCCTCCGGCGTCGGTGATCGCCGGCATGGAGCGCATGAACTTTCGTGTAACGCATGTCTACGGTCTCACCGAGACCTATGGCCCCAGTGTGGTGTGTGCACCACAGCCACAGTGGCAGCAGCTTGATATCCGCAGCAAGGCCGAGCTGACTGCGCGGCAGGGTGTCCGTGCGCCGATGCTGGAGGAGTTGATGGTCGCCGACCCGCAGACGCTGGCGCCGGTGCCCCGCGATGGTCGCTCCCTGGGCGAAGTGTTCATGCGCGGCAATCTCGTGATGAAGGGGTATCTGAAGAACCTGCAGACGACCAAGGACGCATTTGCCGGGGGCTGGTTTCATTCCGG
>CAIOZF010000108.1 GCA_903862645.1 uncultured Gammaproteobacteria bacterium | reverse complement strand
GCACCGAGGGCCATGGTGAGATAGGGCGGATGCTTTTCGGCATCAAAGCCAAAACGTGTGACGTAGTCCTGTGCGTATTGCGGACCAATGGCCTGCAGGATGCGGATTGACACCATGTTCTTGGATTTCGCGATGGCGGTGCGTATACGCATCGGACCTTCGAACTTGCCGTCGTAATTCTTCGGCTCCCAGACCTGACCGCCGGTGAGGAAGGGGTCGACTACCACCGGGGCATCATTGATGACGCTGGCCGGGGTGAAGCCTTTTTCCAGCGAAGCCGAATAGATAAAGGGCTTGAACGAGGAGCCCGGCTGGCGCCAGGCCTGGGTGACATGGTTGTACTTGTTGCGACCAAAGTCGAAACCGCCCACCATGGCACGAATGGCGCCATCTTGCGGGTTCATTGATATGAATCCGCTCTCGGCTTCGGGTAGCTGCGCAATTTGCCATGCACCCTTGTCATCCTTTTGCAGCCGTACGATGGCACCACGCCGTATGCGTCGTGTTGGAACCGACTTGTCGTCCAGCATGCGCGCGGCGAATTTAAGGCCCTCGCCAGTGATGGTGATGATGTCGCCACCGCGACGATAGACCTTGACCTGCTTGGCACTGGCTTCCAGCACCAGTGCTACCAGCAGGTCGTCGCTGTCCAGATGGTCCTGCAGCGCTTCTTCGTAGGTTTCATCGGTGTTATCGGCCAGTTCGGCAAAGGCTTCCGGCCCGCGATAGCCGTGGCGCTTGTCATAGTCCAGCAGGTTGCGACGCAGCGCTTGATAGGCCGCTTCTTGATCCGCTTTCAGTAGTGTGGTGTAGACGCGAAAGCCACGCGTGTAGACATCTTCCGGGTAGCGTTCGTGCAACATCTGCCGCACCATCTCGGCGACGTATTCGGCATGCACCGCGAAGCCATCCAGTTCGCGCTTCACGCTCAGCACGGTTTTGATGGCGTCGTTGTATTTCGCTTCGTCGATGAAATTCAGCTCCAGCATGCGCTTGAGTACATAGTGCTGGCGGATACGCGCACGACGCGGGTTGACCACCGGGTTGTAGGCCGAGGGTGCCTTGGGCAGGCCGGCCAGCATGGCAGCCTCGGCGGCATTGACCTTGTCCAGTGATTTGCCAAAATAAATCTGTGAAGCGGCAGCAAAGCCGTAGGCACGCTGACCGAGGTAGATCTGGTTGACATACAACTCGAGTATCTGATCCTTGGACAAGGTTGCTTCAATCTTGAACGACAGCAGGGCTTCGTAGATCTTGCGCGTCCAGGTGCGCTCCGATGAAAGGAAGAAGTTGCGCGCCACTTGCATGGTGATGGTGGAGGCGCCCTGGCGCTTGCTGCCGCCGCTGGCCAGATTGGAGTAGGCAGCACGGGCCACGCCGATATAGTCCACTCCGGTGTGCTGGTAGAAGCGTTCATCCTCAGCTGCGAGAATGGCGTTTTTCATCAGGTCCGGTACCTGATTGATGGCCACCATCGAGCGCCGCTCTTCGCCGAATTCGCCGATCAGTACGCCATCAGCGGTATAGATGCGCAGAGGAATTTTGGGCTGGTAGACAGTCAGCGTCTCTACCGATGGCAGCTGTGGATAGGCCAGCATCAGGATAAAGCCGCCCAG
>CAIOZF010000107.1 GCA_903862645.1 uncultured Gammaproteobacteria bacterium | reverse complement strand
TTTCGTGCAGATGCACAAGAAAGTTTAAGGAGCACTTGATGGCGAAGACGTCCGACCTAGATCTGGTCCTCAACCTCATGGCTCCGCCTTGCCGAGGCGCTCTATGAAGCCCACGATGGGAACCACCCTTGGCAATGCATAGGCTAACTGCTCGCACGCCTCCAAACTACACGCTTCAACTCGGGAGGCGCCCCTGCTACTGTCTTTTTGTGAGCCTGCTTCGGGTAGGCAAGTTTGCAGGGATGGTTGCCAGCTCAAACGCATCTCTGCAGGAAAGGCTTGTATGCGCCAGCGCAATCTCGTCGAAAGTGGCAACTTTAGTCTTGAAGTGTATGACGAAAAGGTCATAATCCGCGACACGCCCCCGGGATCTGGTTCATCCCAACGTGCGATGCGCGAGATCTTATATTCATCGCTGTCTGGGGTTCGCTTGATACCAGCCACTCGGAATGCCAATGGCCAACTCATTTTTTTGACAAAGCACAGCACTGCGTCGGTAAGAATGAGTGACAATCAAAATCAGGAGCACACATTCTTTTTTTCATACAGTAAACATGCGCTCATTTTAGAAGTATTCGAATTTGTTGAGAGGCAAATTTCTAGAGACACATTCTCGTCTGCTGCAACGTCAAAACGCAACGTTGCCGAGGAGATTTCCCAGCTAGTCGAACGGCTTACCTCCGGAGAGCTCACCATGGACGAGTTTGAAATCGAAAAAAGAAAAATCTTGAAGCGGTCTTAGCAGTTTTAAACACATTCTCAACCCTTTTGATCACAAACTTTCAAGGGCGTTGCATGTTCATATCGCTACATCCGTGAGGGAAGCTTCGCAACTTTGAATACGCGGATGCGCGTATATCACTACCTGAACTCGGGAAACACCAGAGATAAGATCACTATCGCTCCAGCAAGAATCAGAAAAGCCTTGATTGCAAATTTGCCAAGCTCCTTGGGCCCCCCACGGCTCAGTGCCCTAACGAAATACTCAGCAAGTTGACCATATGCGCCAACTACTAGAATTGCGCCTAGGGTGAGAGGGATTGCATGAACTTCGCGGAATATCGGCTGATCAGTAAGTTTGAGGATGACAACGCCGACAACGCACACGACAACCAAAGGAATGATTTCATTCCGCGGTATCACAGTGCTCGCCAACTTGGAAACAAGCGCTCAGCTGATCTCAAAACCTGTTTCAAGATGTTGACGCGCATACAGCATTGATCTCCTTAGACTCGAAGTCGGTATGGATACTCCCAAGGGCCAATTTCAAAAATCACCACGACCCACCCAGCAATAACCCAAAATGCCAGCCAACCAAAATTACTTGAGGTCGCCTGCCAAGCCTTGAAAATCAGGGCTGTGTTTAAGATGGCTGCTCCAATTTTTATCCAAAGTTCTTCCATGAATCCTCCGCTCGTCCCAGATTAGGTCGCCCATAATGAAACGGACCTGAGGATGATTCTACTTATACGCAGGGGCTAGAAGGGCCAAGGACTCATTCTTGGCTTAGTCTGCCCTCGAGCGTGGCGCGGTGCAGCGTCACCTTGCGGCTGGAGGCCGCGCCGAGGCACGTTTTCGCTCAAGTTGAGCACGCTGGGGCTGGCGGCCCCGGCAGGAGTCGAACCTGCGACCAACTGCTTAGAAGGCAGCTGCTCTAATCCACTGAGCTACGGGGCCAGCTTCCCGTAGGATAGAGGCATGAAGGCCTTATATGACGGGACCG
>CAIOZF010000106.1 GCA_903862645.1 uncultured Gammaproteobacteria bacterium | reverse complement strand
GAGCCAACGGTTACGGATGCGCACCTGGTGCTGGGCCACCTGATGCCGGAATTGCTTGGAGGTGCATTCAAGCTGGATCTGAAGGCCGCACAGGCGGCCATTGGCAATCGGATTGCAAAGCCTCTGGGCTTAAGCATGCTGCAGGCGGCGAGGGGCATACTTGACGTACTGGATCACAACATGGTCGGCACCATGCGCGTGGTATCAGTGGAACGCGGCTTCGACCCGAAGGATTTTGTTCTCGTCCCGTTTGGAGGGGCCGGGCCATTGCATGGATGTACCCTGTCCAGGTTGATAGGGTGCAGGACGATGTTGATTCCTCCTGCCCCTGGCGTGCTTTCTGCGCTTGGTCTGCTGGTTTCCAACCTACGTGCGGAATTCTCCCGGACGTGCGTGCAACGAGCCGGTCATTACGATCTGGAGGAACTAAAGGGTGTATTTGCCGATCTTGGGGGGCAGGCCTCGACCTGGCTGGATGACGAAAACGTCGCCGCTGCCGATCGCCGGATGTTTCTGCAGGCCAGCCTACGATACAAGGATCAAGGATTCGAGCTGGACATACCCTGGTCGGGGTCTGTGGTAAATCAGACTTCCCTTGAGACAACTATCACTGCCTTTCACGACATGCATGAGCGGCTTTACACGTTTGCTCTCAGAGATGTTCAAGTAGAAATTGTGACTCTGAGAGTGGACGCTATTGGCCTGATGCCAGGCGTTACTCTGCCCCAGATTGCGCATCGCGGATCTGTAAGCGATGCCTACCTCGGCAAACATGAGCTCATGCTTCCGGAAGAAACCATTATGGCGCCAGTATACGATCGGGCCAGGCTTGGCCGCGATGCCACGGTGGATGGTCCTGCTATTCTGACTCAGCTTGATGCGACAACTTTGCTGCTGCCGGGACAGACGGCCAGGGTGGACCAGTTCGGCTCGCTGATAGTCCAGGACAACTGACACGAGGAGCAAGCAGCCCATGGCGAGAATTGCATTTGGCGGTTTCATGCACGAGACCAATTGCTTCGTGCAGCACCCAACGACGTACGCGGATTTCTGCGCGCCTGGCTCCAAGCCGCCTCTCATGCGGGGCAAAGACCTCACAGAAGTGCTTGCCAGCAGCTCGTTTACGACCTCAGGCTTCCTTGAGCAGATGCAGGGCAGACATGAGCTTGTACCGCTGGTCTGGACATCTGGGCCGGTCGGTGGCCCGGTGACGCGCGAGGCCTATGAACGCATCAGTGCCTTGTTCCTTGCCGCCCTTTCTGATGCCTTGCCGGTTGATCTGCTGTTTATCGAGTTTCACGGCGCAATGGTAAGCGATGATTATGAGGACGGCGAAGGCGAACTGCTGCGCAGGATCCGTGCTGTGATCGGGAACGAAATCCCCATCGTAATCACCCTTGACTATCACGCCAATGTGACACCCGCCATGGTTGCATACACGGATGGGATGCTGCCTTACAGAACCTATCCACATGTGGACAAGGCAGAAACAGGACGTCGCGCCGTGCAGGTCATCAACACGATCATGGAACGGGGAAGACCATCCGCACGGGCCTACCGGTCCAGTCCATTTCTAATACCCCTCAATTCGCAGTGCACGCTGGTGGATCCGTCGAAGGGCCTTATTGAAAAAGCTACCAGCTTGGAGGGGCCGCAATTGTTGAATGTGGCCTACCTTGCAGGAT
>CAIOZF010000105.1 GCA_903862645.1 uncultured Gammaproteobacteria bacterium | reverse complement strand
TGCCGAGCACCTCAAGCAGGTACTGACCGGTAGCATCCTAACAGTGGGCGCGAGCGACCTCGCCTCTGTAACGCCGCAGTACGCTGCGGTAGCACTGGTACTCTGGCTTTTACGGCACAGACTGCGCACACCCTATACATGGGGCTGGGACTTCGTCTTCTACGCGCTACTTGGCGTTGTCGTGACGAGTTCAGTAGCGCTAGCGGGTGTGCTGCTGGTATTCGCCTTCCTGATCGTGCCCGCCGCTATCGGTCGTCTTCATGCCGACACGGAGCCAAGGCAACTCTTTGTTGGCTGGATAGCGGGTATTGCCACGAGCATCGCGGGCCTGGGCTTATCATTTGAACTCGACCTTCCAACTGGCGCAACCTTGGTTTGTAGTTTTGGCGCGGGGTTCGCACTGGCCGGATTGGCAAGAATTTGCCTTTATCGACCACAACACCTGTTAATTAATGCTACGAGAACCTTACGTCTATTAGGCGCAGGTGCAATGCTGGTCTCTGCCGCATGGCTCACCGCTGCCCCAGAAGCTGATCAACCACTGCTAGATGTAATTGAATCACTCGTCCCATCCTCGAGAGCCAGCTATATGAACACCATAGAGCTCGCGCTACATGCCGATGCTGTCGCGTTCGCACAACGCTACCAACGGGAATCTGAACGACTCAACGCATTGGAGAAAACAAGCCGAGACCAGGGCGAAGCTCTGAACGACGATGCAGTGCGACGGATAGCCTCCTTTCTCAAGTCATATGGAGAAATGCGCAAGGGTGAGGAATTCGTAATTCGCGAAGTACGCAGTCGAGCGAGGGCGCGAGCGCGATCCTGGCTAGCTCCGGGATTGGCATTGCTTGCGCTGCTGATCGTCCCAGGTATATTTGGATTTATCAGGCAAAAGCTGAACCACCGCTACAAAAGTTCTCAGCAAAATAGGAAGAGTTAAAAATGAACACTCATACAACCGCCCACCATCCCGCCATTGCAGCAGCACTTTTGGCATGTGCTCTAACGATCACAATGCCTGACGCCAATGCGCAGGTTGCCCATCGAGCGGCTGGCAAGTTCCACATCCTGCCTGCGACAACGGAGAACACCCAGTGGGGCCTGTATGACAGCACGACTACGCCAGCGCTGACCATCCAGTCTGGTGACACAGTGGTCATGGAAACCATGAACCACGCGCACGACTACTGGATTCCTGGACGTAGTCTCCAGGACGTGCTTGGAAAGCGAATGGATAACAACCCACAACGCGGGCCACACTCGATCACTGGTCCGGTGTTTGTAGAAGGTGCCGAACCCGGTGACGTACTCAAAGTCACCATCAATCGAATCGTGCCGCGAGCCTATGGTTACAACATCACCCTGCCGGGCGTGGGGGGCCAGTTCCCCAAAGAGTTCGCGGAGGGCCGACTACGCTATTTCTACATTGACCTGGACAAGCGTCAAATCGAGTTCCTGCCTGGCATCCAGATTCCGCTCAAACCGTTTCCTGGTCTGATTGGCGTAGCGCGCAAGGAACCTGGTCCCTACTCCACCCGCCCCCCAGGCGAATTTGGCGGCAACATGGACGTTCGCGATTTGACCGCTGGCACCGTACTGCACTTCCCCGTGTGGACGCGTGGCGCTCTGCTCTGGTCGGGCGACGCGCACGCAGCGCAGGGCAATGGAGAAATCAATATTTCGGCTATAGAAACCGCATTCCGCGAACTGAACCTCACCTTTGAGGTGGTGAAGGGACGTAGCTTGTTATACCCACGCGCTGAAAAACAGGATTCATGGATTACATTCGGCTTTGATCCAGACCTAGACCGTGCCCATACCAAGGCGCTAGAGGAGACCGCTAAGATACTGATAGAAACTCACAAGGTCAGCGCAGACCGCGGCAGAACGCTGACCGACATGGTCGCCGACTGCCGCGTGTCGCAAGTGGTCAACGGCACGAAGGGTATCCACTGCTTGACGCCTAAGCGTCCTGGGCTCAAAACAGACTTGGCTCGCCCGCGCACCGATACCGTAACCGACTATGTCACGTATGCGGAAGAGGACACGCTTACCAAAGCGATGGACCGCGCGGCGCTGATGATGATCGACCGGATCGCAAATGAAAAGAAGATCGACCGCACGAATTCTTATGCACTGATGAGTGTGGCACTCGATTGCCGTGTCGGCGATTGGACTGGTTCAACACGCAAAGTACACTGCCTACTACCCAAGAACCTTTGGACGGGCACTAAGAAATAAAACTAAATGACTAAGCCTGCAAATTTTTGGGCAACATTTTCGCAAATCCGTGCGGTCAGACTTGCCAACCAACCGCTGGCCTCGCCCCGTTTACGATCTGCAGCCTGATCAAAACCGAAACGTCTTACTCATCAGTCAACACAGCTTAATCCCCATCGATAAGCTAATGCTGCCGGCATTACAAGAGTTGCCATCGATTAGGCAACCACATCCACCCTATTAAGGCGGAACTGGATAGTAAAACCTGCAGCGATAAAGAACTAGCCTCTCCGCGGATTCCGTCGGTAAACAGAAACGCAATTGGCGATACCGTTCGACCAAAGAGACTTAGATGACCTAAATCGGCAATGTTTGCCAAGCGTATTGCTAAAACCGAGAAGGTTTCTGGAGGAAACATGAGATTACGTCGAGCGCTTTCAAAGATTTTAATGTTCCTGTTCTATGCGAGTGCTTCGCAGGTTCTAGCAAAATCTGGGCTGTACCCGGTCTCGTAGACACGGACTTAAGCATATTGCATTGATTCAAAGTTTGCAGGGCTGACATATCCGATGGTTGAGTGCCGACGCTTTGGATTGTAGAAACACTCAATGTAATTGAAGACATCCGCCTTGG
>CAIOZF010000104.1 GCA_903862645.1 uncultured Gammaproteobacteria bacterium | reverse complement strand
GGGCAAAGCGCATGCAGTGTCTCCGGGATCGAGTTGTTTTAGCGGGTTCCAGAGCGCTTTTGAAAGCGCTTTCAAAAAGTGTCTCATACGCCCCAAAATCTTGTCAACCATTGACAGCGAGCCTGGTGATCCGGCTGGCATTACAGGGACGGCGAGACCAAGAGCCGCCCGCGTCGAGGGCACCGACTCGGGTCTTCATGTAGTCGTATGGATCAACGACATTCCTAGGGCCGCAGAGCAACAGATGGTCGCCGAGACCAAACAATGGGGCGTCAGCATCTGCTCCGTCTCACCGCTCTATTCCAGAGGCTTATAGTTTTGCACGCAAAGAACGATACGCAGGCCTCGTTTTGGGCTTCGCGAGCCTCAAGAAGTCCGATATCAACAAGGGCATCAGGCTGCTAGCAGACACCGTCAGGTGTACGAGATTGTGGTGGGCCGCAAGATAGTTCCGTTGAACCAATCGCTCGCTGGCTCCAGTGGCGCGCTCACGAAGTGGCAGCTAAGCTCTCCAAATCACGCGCACAGAATTAATCAAATCCTCGCGTGTGGTGCACTCGTTAGCGCATCTTTGCAGAAGCTAGGGACTTGTGGGTAAACAGGTATTGAGTAGCATCGAGCGGTTTATGACAGGCCAGACACTCGCCCTGGCTAAAACCCTGCCGAGCTGATCGATCCGCGCCAAAGACGGCGTATTGCCAATCGCCGTTTCTCAGCATCGCCGGAATTGCCTCACCCCAGCCCTGCCCCACTGCCATCCCCGTGAAAAAAAGCAGCCGCTCCGCCTCGAAGAATCCGTCAGCACCAGTGATGGGCTTACCCTGCGGGTCGAGCTTTGCCGAATACACCTCAACGAGCACCGCAGAGCCATCGAGCGGTGGTCGTTGGGCTGCAAGGTCTTCAATGAGTTTCGGGCTCGCATAGAAACGCCGTACTTGCCGGGTCGCCTCAAAGTTCATGGTCAGGTAGTGAGTAAATCGCTCTCGATAGTCGGCAGGAAAGACCATCCGGCTGCCGGTCAGCGAAGCCAATGGCACCGACCGTGCCGGGACAGCCGCAGGATTCGCAGGCAAAGCCGAGAAGTGCGCTGCCAGCGGCTTGAAATCGGCCTCCGAAAGCTGCGATGCGATGGCGTTCATCACGCCGCTGCGTCGGGATCCATCCCGCAAGGCGCGAAGCTGATTCTCAAGATACGCAGCTCGTTGGCCCGCCAGATTTGGGATCGTGTCACTGATACTGATTCCGTTTTGCCCATGGCAGGCCGCGCAAACCGTGACGGCCAATGCGGAAGCGCGCTCGACGGCAGGGTCAGCGCGACTCGCAGTCGCAAGTACCAAAAGACACATGGACGCGACGACCTTCGTCACACTAAGGTGTTCCCTGCTCATGTGCCCCCCTTGGAGATATCTGTGGATGCCAAACCGCGGACGCTGACCTAGTCGGCCCGGATCACCGCGCAGCCAGGTCGCGGGCCGGCGTTACCCGTAGGCTGGGTCGTGTAGTCGTCGGGGTCGCGATGCACGATCAGCCCACGACCCACGACACTACTGGGTCCGGCCGCGACAGTGAGTCCCTTTGCGATGAAGTCGAACTCCGCCACGCCCGAATCATTGGCGCGCAGCGACACCAGGTCGCCCGCATGGTGCACATGCCCGCCCTGCTTTCCGTGCGCCACACCGCCTGGATTGAAGTGGCCCTTGGTGGCCATGCCATCACCGCTGCAATCAGCCGCCTCGTGCACGTGAAAGCCGTGCTCCTGACCGGCACGTAAACCGCTGATGCGCCCACTCACCCGCACCGATTCGCCCTGCTGCACAAAGCGAACCGTTCCAGAGGGGTTCATCCCCGCAGCGGCCGCTCCGGAGGTGGCACTGACCACCGCGCTGGCCGACGGGCCCGGAGCCGGTGTGAGCACAGAACACGCCGAAAGGGCGCCTGCCGACACAAGCACCAGCCATGGGCGCACGCTCAGAGACTTGTGGAGATGCACGAACATGATGGGCATCCTGTCTGTTGAAGTGCTCGACATCTTCGCGCAATTCATCGGGTTCGTCACGGATACGGGTCATTGGTGCATACGCAGCGGCAGACTCAACCTGCACAGGTTAGACGCTACGCTTCAGGCGCAACTCGGCCGCTACCGAGTGTCGCTGGGAATCCTTGGTCAAGGGTAGGAACCTAGTCTTGTTTGATCCCAACGAAAAGCATACGCTGTCAGCCGAGCATCATCATAGCGACTGTGATGACACGCTGTTCGAGGGCCGACGCGTCCAGGGCAAAGTCAAGGAAGTATTTTTGCGCGGTCAGATGATCGTGGACGGCGAGCAGTGGCTGGGCCGCCCCGGCAGTGGCGAGTTCCAGATGCGCGGCGAGGCAGGCGGGTTTTAATCACTCCGATCAACGCAGCGGTTCATGGCGGACCTGAAGACTGGCTGATCTGGTCCGAGTATGGTGCCCCCACCAGTCGCCATCGAATTGACACAAGGTTTCCTTACTTTATGGTGAGGAATCGGAGGAAGCAATGCCCACCGCCACACTCACCAGCAAAGGTCAGATCACGATCCCCGTCGACGTCCGCAACAACCTGAAGGTCGATGCCGGTGCCCGGGTGGAATTTGTCCAGATCGCGCCTGGCCGTTACGAGTTCGTGGCAGCAACGCATAACGTGCAGGAACGTATGGCCGCATCGGCGGGTTGCGAGCAGACCATGACATTCGACGCGAGCGCTGCCAGGCACGCGGGCATGACGCTCATTCGATAGCAATCCGGGCAGGGTGTCCTACTCGTCCAGTGGCATCGTCAACCCTCGGCACCTCAACGGCGATGCCTGAAGAACTGGCGGGCATCCGCATCGTGCATGTGCCCTACAAAGGCGCTGCGGGCCAGCTGGTCGCTGTGGTCATTGATTCAATCGCCACGGATCACTCCTCGAACAATTCAGAGT
>CAIOZF010000103.1 GCA_903862645.1 uncultured Gammaproteobacteria bacterium | reverse complement strand
CGTATCTTGAACAGCGACGGACTGCGGTATAGCGACGAGTTCGTGAAGCACAAGCTGCTCGACGCCATTGGCGATCTGTATCTGGTCGGCTCCCCGTTGCTGGGTGCCTATTCGGCCCATAAATCCGGTCATGCCCTGAACAATCTGCTGCTCAGGGAAACCCTCGAGGCTGCGGGTTCCTGGGATTATGTGACCTTCAACCGGGAGGAAGATGCTCCCCCGGCGCTGCTGCGCTTGCTTGCCCAGACTGCCTGACTTGTCACCCCTGCGGGGGGGCGTTTGCTGATACTGCGTCTGCCTGCACTGCTGGTCGCAATTGAGATTGCTCTCGGCATCGGAGCCTGCCTCGTGACCGGAAACAGGAACTACCTGCGTTTTTCTGCGCGTCTGTTCAAGTACTCTCCTCTGATCGCCCTGATCTTTCTAGGGCCGATGGCTCTGGAGCGGCTGATCGTCATGGTTTGACGACTTAAGTCAGTGCTTCTTCACATCTCTGTTTGCGAAGCGCAGGACCGCATCTTTCAGTTCTGAATCAGCTAGTTGCTCTCCCAACTTACGTAGGCTGCGAGTCGCCTCTTCCGTCATTTTCCGCTGCATGACTGGCTGAGCTGCTGCTGTGCGAGGTTGCACGCGCACATCGATTGCGGTAACCTGCGCCACCCTTTGGGACAGGTCGCGCAGCAGGGTAGGGGCCATGAGCTTGAGTTTTGCGGCAATGGCGCTGTTTTCGGCGAAGATAACGACTTTTCCTTGTGAATAATTGGCGATATCGCAAGATCGCCGCAGATTGGCGGGCAATATGTCGCCCAGAATCTGACGAAGGGATATGACCTGCTCGGCGTGTGGCATCAACGCGTTAATGCCTGTTTCCATAAATGCCCGCAGCTTTTTGGATTGCATGTTTCAGATCTCGGAGGAGTTCACATGCATATTATCCTCGTATCTGACCGTCTGACGAAAACCAGATCGGTCACCCTGACGGCAAGGCACCTCACCGGCGCAGCGGTTGCGTTGATCGCCTTGGTGCTGGCGCTCTCCAGCGGGCTGCTCTACATCACCATCCGCCACGCGGCGGAGATCAAATTGCCGTTGCTGGAGTCACTGGTCATGGCGGCTCAGGAACAACGGGCCCGCCAGACCGAGACGTTTCTGCGCCAGAATCTCAACGCCATGGCAGTCAAGTTGGGCGAGATGCAGGCGCAACTGATGCGGCTGGATGCTCTCGGAGAGCGTCTTGTCGCACTATCCGGCCTGAAAGCGTCCGAGTTCCGATTCAATGAGGTGCCGGGTCGTGGGGGGGCGATGCCTGCAGGCAGTCCGGCCAGGAACATGTCGCTCGAGCAGTTCAATGAACAGTTCGACCAGGTCATGAGGCGCATGGAAAATCGCACGGATACGCTGGGCATCATGGAATCCCAGTTGTTCGATGCAAAGGTCAAGCGCAAGCTCATGCCAACCATCCCCCCGGTGGAAACAAGCTGGAGCGCTTCAAGCTTCGGTTGGCGTATCGACCCGATTACCGGAATGCAGGCCATGCATGAGGGCGTGGATTTCATGGCGGATACCGGGACTCCGATATTTGCCGCTGCCGGCGGCATCGTGGTGGCTGCCGAGTACCATCATCAATACGGGAACATGGTCGAGATCGATCATGGCAACGACTTCGTTACACGCTATGCCCACACATCCAGAACCATGGTTAAGGTAGGTGACGTTGTACAGCGCGGCCGCAAGATTGCTGAAGTGGGTTCGACAGGCCGTACTACCGGGCCACACCTGCATTTCGAGGTGCGCTACAAGGGCGTTGCGCAGAATCCCACCCGCTTTCTTCAGGCCAGCCGCTGAGGGGGCTTTCACGGTCGGAATTCCTGTCGCTGGAATGGCCTGATTCGAATCAGCGAGTGCTGTGGATGGGCAATCTGCAGCTGGGGCCGTGGTAAAATCGGCGTTTTACCTGAAACTCCAAACCATTCAATGATTTCCCGTGCACTTAAAGCCGTTTTCGGCAGCCGCAATGACCGGCTGCTCAAGCAGTACTCGAGTCGAGTTCGGGAGATCAATGCCTTTGAGCCCGCAAT
>CAIOZF010000102.1 GCA_903862645.1 uncultured Gammaproteobacteria bacterium | reverse complement strand
TAGCAAGTGCAGTGCATCCCCATTATCAGGATGGACTTTCAGGATACCTACACAGATATCTGCAGACCGTTTCCCCTCCCCAGCTTGGTGGAGCTGAGTAGCCGTTCTAAGGCTCTCTGATACCCATTCCACATCATTATTAATCATGTTTTGAGAACTCGTACTCTATTTTAGAGTGGGTAGGTTAGCATGGCTGTGCCCGCAACTATTCTGGAATAGGCCAACTTTAAGCTCGTTATTCAAGGATTAAAGCATCGCCCATCCCCGTTCACTCAAACTAACTTCCCCTATTGACAGCTGCCAACCACTCCAAATTATTTTCAAATAACTCTAAAGATTCGGCATTGTTGACCGATAAAAGGAATAACCGCAGTTAATACCCCCTTATGAAATACGGGGCAGACTAACGGTGATTTTACTTTCAATGTGAGCAACCGGAGAACTAAAATGTCACAATCAATCAATACCAATATCGCCTCAATAAACGCACAACGTAACCTTGAGACCAATTCAAGTTCATTACAGACCTCTTTGCAACGTCTATCATCAGGCCTCCGGATCAATAGTGCTAAGGACGATGCTGCAGGTCTTTCGATCTCTGATCGCATGAGCTCCCAAATCCGTGGCCTCAATCAGGCAGCACGTAATGCGAACGATGCAATCTCACTGGCCCAGACCGCCGAGGGTGCTATCTCAGGCATGTCCGATAATCTACAGCGCCTTCGTGAGTTGTCAGTTCAATCAGCCAACTCCACCAATTCCGCAGCCGATCGTGCCAGCATCCAGGCCGAGGTCTCACAACTCGTTGAAGAAATTGATCGCGTGGCAAGTGTTACAGACTTCAATGGCATTAAACTACTTGATGGAACGTTCAAGAATCAGTCCTTCCAAGTCGGCGCTAACAGTGGTCAAACCATCGACATAACGGTGGCTAACGTTCGCGCCGCTTCCTTGGGATCGGGTGATGCTGCCTCGCTCTCAGCCAGCGGAAATGCGACTGCCTTGTCAGCAGGAGACTTAGTGCTGAACGGTATCTCTGTCAGTGGCTCACTAGCATCGTCTGATAATGCATCCTCTGCCAGCAACTCATCTAGCGGCATCGCTAAGGCCGCTGCAATCAATCTTGTTTCAGCCCAAACTGGTGTATCAGCCAAGGCTGATGCCACGACCGCCGTGACGAGCGCGTCCATGACTGCATTGGCGAACGTTACTTCTGGATCGATCGCCATCAATGGCGTGACAATTAATGTTGCAACAGCTACCACCACCACCGCAAGCCGTGCTTCGATCGTTGACGCAATCAATCTAAGGTCTGCAGAGACTGGGGTAGTGGCGATCAACAGCAACTCGGATACGGTTGGTGTCAAGCTGGCCGCCGCTGATGGTCGTAACATCGTCGTATCATTAACTACCGTGAGTGCTGGCACTACTGGCATTTCAGCAGGAACTTATTATTCCGGTGTCACCCTGACATCCAACAAGGATATTACGGTTACTTCAGCAGGAACTCTTAGCAATGCGGGATTGATTGCTGGAGTTTATAAGTCTCAGGTAGCGACCGCTTCAAGTATTGCCGGTGCATCCACCGCCGCAATGGCAGGGGGGGATGTAATGATCAATGGCATATCGGTCCCAGCTTCTACCAATGCAAGCTACGACACTGCATCAACTGCCGGTGCGACCATCAGTGCATTGTCCAAAGCAGCAGCAATTAATTCGGTAGGTAGTCAAACCGGCGTCAGCGCAGCCGCAGAAACCGTAAAGCAAGGAATTGTATTAACAGCGTTGGCGACCTCAGGAGTCATCACGATCAATGGAGTTGCAACCGCAAGCATAACCACCACGTCAACTTCTGGCGCCGATAACCGAGCTGCAGTAGTGAGTGCGATAAACTTAATCAGCAATCGGACGGGTGTGGTTGCGACAGATCTGGGTGGGACTACTGCTAACAATACAATTAAGTTGACGGCAGCCGATGGTCGAAATGTGGTCATAAGCCATACTTTTACGACAACTGCTTCTATTGGTATTGCGGACGCCACCACCTACGGCACCGTTAACCTAACATCGTCTAAGGCCTTCACCATCGAACAGGGCCAGAGCACCACTACAAATGGTGTATATACGACGCTGGGAATGAATACCGGCACCTACGGTACAGGCAGAAATGGACAGTCTCTAACGAGCATCAATGTATCGACGGTAGCTGGATCAAATGCGGCTATTATTGCTGTTGACAATGCCATCAACTCTCTCAATAACAGTCGTGCAAATCTAGGATCCGTGCTAAATCGTTTCTCCTCGACGGTTGCGAACTTAGGGGTTTCTTCAGAAAATGTAAGTGCTGCACAGAGCCGTATTCGTGATACCGACTTTGCAAAGGAAACCGCTAAGCTGTCACGTGGTCAGATCTTGCAACAGGCTGGCGTGGCGATGTTGGCCCAGGCTAATGCTCTGCCAAATACAATATTAGCCCTGCTAAAGTAAGTACTTCTTTCATGGTTATGAGTAAATGATCTAGAGTACCAAAAAATCCGAGCTGATTCTAATCAGCTCGGATTTTCCTACTTAAAGGAAATAAATATGAAAATCTCACAAGATTTCCCTTCATCACAAGTCGCTCGAACCGGTGAAATTTCACCAGTCACACCCTCACCCCCTTCCAAAAATGATTCCATTCGTCCAGCCTTCAGCGATTCACAGGTCAAAGAGGCAGTTCTGCTGATCAATAAAGCAATTCATAGCATGAGCGCGAATACGGTGTCTTTCGTCACCGACTCAGCAACCGGGATCGATACTGTGTCGGTCATCAATTCAGAAACGAATGAAGTGATTCGACAGATGCCCTCCGAGGAGGCGGTCGCTGCAGCACGTGCGCTCGACAAGATGCAAGGAATCATTATTCACCAGAAGGCATGATCTCAGAGTGATCATTATCCCAAGCGGGATGATCCCTCGATATCGATTCCATCTCTTCGGTGAGTTCGGCCTTAAAACTTGAGTCACACTAGGCCAGTCGGGCTTAAATTCACAACTTAGCAATTACTATCAGATGGACCAGGTCATAGCCGCCAAGGTCATTTCCTGAATCATTTACCATCCATCTCCCCGTCGCGAAAGTCAAGACTCTTAGCGAAATTTATAACGTTTTTTAGTAAATCTGGCACGAATTGTGCTTAATACTTACTGATTATCCGGGCAAGGCAAAAACAATTTTTAAAATGGGAATTGAATGACAAATCTCGCATCAGCAGGTATCGGCTCAGGTCTAGATGTGAATGGAATCATCACCTCTCTAATGGCGACTGAGAACCAACCCTTAACCGTGCTGGCAAAGAAAGAGGCTGCCTTTCAGGCGAAGCTCTCCGCATATGGCAGTCTTAAGGGCGTGGTTTCATCCTTTCAGTCTGCAGTTGCGGGATTGAATACTCAGTCGAAATTTCAGGCATATAGCGCCACTTCTTCCGACAGCACGGTGCTATCTGCTTCCACATCGAGCATCTCAGCCACTGGCAGCACCTCTATTACAATCAGTCAATTGGCACAAGCACAGACCATTTTAACCGCCGCCAAGACTAGCACCACCGCC
>CAIOZF010000101.1 GCA_903862645.1 uncultured Gammaproteobacteria bacterium | reverse complement strand
AGCTGTGTATAGTTCATCTGGCATTTTCCTTTGGCGAGAAAAATGACGAACTGTATCAGCTGGCCACCTCTCTCAGGAAATTGCACTTATTATGCGAATCCGCCAAATTCAGCTTTAGCAAATCTGTGGACTTTGAAAACAGCGGGCCGGTCGTCCTTCTTTTCTATGGCATTGCAAATTCACCTTTTGCAAGGGTAGGAGGGTGCTATAACTATAGGGTGATGAAGAAGGGTCCCCGGGGGGTGTAATCCCCCCGTTAAAACAGAATCCACCTGCTTGCAATCGATTCGGTATTTTGCATATACCATGGCAACACGGTACGCTTGAGTTAATGCAGGCCACGAAGTAGATTCGAACTCGTTATGCAGGAGGGCACTAGATTCAATATCGGCACGTAAGATGGTACAGATATTAATAAATACAATATAACTTTTTGTTTTATATAATATATAGAAGCTGCCCGGGCACCAAACACACTTCCAGCAACGTCAAAAAATCAAAAACCTAAACGAACCTTCTAACCCTCCCAGGAGGGCACTGATGAAAAAATCCACGCTAATACTCGCGGCTGTTGCCGTAATAGGCGCAATCATCTACAGCCAGCGCGCGGATATCGCAATGCGCATCATGGCCAGCGGCGCAGAGTCTGTAATGACCCGCGATACCACCGCAGACTTTGCCGATGGCCTGCACATAGCCCTGTGCGGTGCAGGTGGCCCCCTGCCCGACCCAAAACGCTCCGGGCCCTGTGTGGCGGTGGTGGCTGGCGAGCACATGTTCGTGGTCGATGCCGGCGCCAACGGCCTGCGCAATCTCCTGCGGATGCGCTACCCTTCAGGCAACATCGAAGCTGTTCTGCTCACCCATTTTCACTCCGACCACATGGACGGGTTGGGCGAAATGGCCACCATCCGTTGGGTGAACGGTGCGAATACGCAGCCACTGCCGGTGATAGGTCCCCAGGGCGTGCAGCAGATCGTGAATGGCTTTAACCTGGTGTACACACAGGATTCAATGAGCCGCAATGCTCACCACGGGGATGCGGTAGCGCCGCTTTCCGGATTCGGCATGGTCGCGCAACCGTTCGAGGTACCTGCCCCGGGGCAGCTGGAGACCGTTTATGACCAGGACGGGGTCAGAATCCAGGCGCTGCTGGTGGAGCACGGCCCGGTCAAGCCGGCGGTCGGTTACCTGTTTACCTACAAGGATCGCTCCGTGTTGGTAAGCGGCGACACATCCAAATCCGCCAATCTTGAACAATTTGCCAAGGGTGTCGATCTGCTGATACACGAAGCGCTAGCACCCAACCTGGTGGGCCTGATGGGAGATACCGCGTCAAAGGTGGGTGCAACAGGCCTCGCGAAGATCATGCTGGATATACAGAATTACCACGCCTCACCAGTAGAGGCGGCTGAGATTGCCAGGGATGCCGGTGCGGGACATCTTCTCTACTACCACGTCATACCTCCGCTGATCCTGCCGGGAATGGAAGCTGCCTTTCTGTTGGGGGTGGGAGAGATATTCCCGGAATATACCCTGGGCGAGGACGGCACGGCTTTCTCCCTGCCTGCGGGCTCGAAGGAGATTATCCAGACCAGCCAAGGCCTTTAATGGGTGAATCAACGGAGCATTCCGTACCGACGCTGGTGAATCCCTGCAATCCACAAATGGCGATATATCCCTAATCAACGACTCTGTGGTGGGAGAAGATTGCGGCGCTAGCGCAGTCTCGAATACGGATGACATGGCGCTACTCGATAATCCACCATCAGCATTTACACTGCGACGCGAGATGTCTGCGGGCAGTTGATACTTTCATTTGCCTTTTCATTCCGCAGTAAAACCTGCAGCCAGCGCCTCGCGATTGAGCAACTTGCCATTCAGATACACCTGGTGAATCTTCCGCGTATTGCGGATGTCATCCAGAGGGTTTGCATCGAGTATCAACAGGTCAGCGCGGAACCCTGGTTTCACTTGTCCTGAATTTTTCAAGCCCAGCACCTTGGCAGCGACGCTGGTTGCTGCAGAAATAGCCTGTGTTGTGCTCATGCCGTGTCTGACAAAAATTTCGAGCTCTCGATGCCCTGTATAGCCAAAGGGATGGTCGGGAACAGCGCCAGCATCCGTGCCAAGCACTACGTCCACATTCGCACTTAGCATGGCTTCAAAACTGTTGTGCAGGGTTTGTTCCAGCTGCGGATTTTTCTCTGGCATTGCCTGGCGCTGAGTGGAAGTTGAGAGTCGTTCTGCCACGCTCGCTGGCAAGGTCTGCGCTAGAAACTCATCTTCACCGATCGCTTCTCTGCGCAGCTCCGCCAAGCCCAGGTTGGGGACGATGAAGACATCGTGCTGCTTGGCAGCAGTCGCAATCTCTGCAGTAAATCCTTCCTCCAATCTGCCATGCAGAAAACCCCGCGTTCCCGCATCAATCAAATCGAGCATATCGCCCGCGAATTGTTGATGTACCACTGCGGCCAAGCCCAAGCGGTTGGCCTCGCCAATTGCCGCCCGATAGATTTCCGGCTGCAATTTCTCCTGAGAACCGCCACGATCATCAACCCACAGCTTGATAAACGGAATTTGCAGTGCTGCGACGGCTTGAACTGCACTGCGAGCTTGTTCGGGATTGCCAAGTCCGCGCAAGATGGTATTGCCCGTTTGCCGCTCTACTTGAAGCGCCTCGACCAGAAATTGATTGTTAGGCCCTTGGCCCGGTGGCGCCATGCCTGCTGCAAACACTAGTCGTGCTCCGCCGATCTCGCCGCTTGCCTGCGAGCTCTGTAGTTGCAGGGCTAATGCGTCTGGATCGCTACCCGCAGAAAAGACAGCCCCAAACCCATAGTACGCATAGCGATTCAAATGATCTTCAAGAGTATCCAGGTTGTAGTTCTGCGCGCCCCAACTACTAAAACCTTCATAACCCACATGGGCGTGTGCATCAATCAAGGCAGGCAGCAAGGTTTTCCCGCTGAGATCCAGTCGTTGAGTGCCTTCAGGAATTTGCATATCGGTATTTTGGCCGACGGCGACGATCGTGTCGCCGCGCAACAATACCGAGGCATCACTCAGTACGGCGCCGTCCCCAACGATCACGCGTAGATGCTCCAACAAGACATTTTCAGCAGATTGATTCTGGGCCATGACCAATTGGGCGAGGACGCCGAACATAAGCGCAGATAACACTAATGCAGCGTTGATGGAGTGATTCTTGAGGGGGCTTTTCATAGGAGTCTGCAACTTTTTGTTTGATTTATTTTGGGAGTTGGCAAGCCTGTTATACCTGCGTTCTTGGCCTATACTAAACCACATTCGAATTCAAAGGCATTGCACAAGACGCCTTTCCACGCCATAACTACCAACATTTCTACTCGTTGAGATGGGATGCTTCATCCTGCCGCTGGACATTATGTTAACTCTGTCATCGATCGTTTGGACCACCCTCGCCATTGCTCTCATCAGCTTTTGGTGGCAGGGCGACATAATTAGAAGGTGCGCCCTTCAGTATCTCTATCAGTATTTTCGCGAGCAGGATTTGCAATTGCTGGATCAGACCATCGTGCTGACGGGAGTGTGGCCGTGCCGTAGTGATTTCGGGCCTTTGCAATTACGCAGACGCTATGGGTTTGAGTTTACTTCGACAGGAGAGCAGCGCTATCAGGGCTTGATCGAGCTAAGCGGTCGACGATTGCAGCGCATCGAACTTGAAGCCCATATTTTGCCCGATAGCGAAAATCGCCTGCAGTAAAAGGCGATGGGCGACCGTGGTCGCCCTTAGTGCCGGGTTCCAGAGTTCAACACTTCTTCTTGAAGCTGCTCATCTGACAGGACGAACTGGTCACGCACCTGCACAGGAATCTCAGTGGAATCGTGCGGCACATGAAAGACAATCCAAGGTGGTAAAGGTGACATACAGCCGCGCCTCTGCGATGTGTCGTTGTGACGAAACTTCATTCATTCTCGTAAGAGGAAATTTTCGCAGGCATCCGAGCTGACATCCGTAACAACCTGAAAACCAATTACTGACAGATCGGGTCTGAACTTCTATAGCTCAGTGTATTTCTTCGCAGACCCCCTGGCCTTGTCCACCGGATACTTTTCTTTGTTGCGAGCAATCTTGCCCAAGATGATTTCCTTCACGTCGAGTTGATATGCATCGGCAAGGAGAAAAGCAAAGGCAAATACATCTGCCAGTTCTTCTCGAACCTTCTGAAGGTCTGCCTCCTCGGCTGATTTCCACAGAAAGACCTCCAGCAGCTCACTGGCCTCAATGCTCAGGGCCAGCGACAAATCCTTTGGGTTATGAAACTGCTTCCAGTCCCGCTCATCACGAAACTGCTTCAGTGCATCGATAATCTCATTCATAGTTTTCCAAGCATCCTGTTTTCCAGAAGTCGCATGTCGGTAGCGTTTATGAGAGTTTCTCACTGTTGGCTAGCGTCCAGCAAACTTCGCTTGTCTATCTACACTTCTGCGTTACAATGCCATCACTAAATTAACACAAAGCACCACACGATGCCCCCCTCCAAAACCGCCACGCTCAACCTGCGCATCGACCCGCGCATCAAGGAAGCTGCCCGCATCGCCGCGCTGCAGGACCACCGCTCCATCGCCAATCTGATCGAGGTGCTGATCCGCAAGCACTGCGAGGCCAATGGCATCTCGATTCCCGAACAACAGTCTCTGTTTGATCAGCCTGACGATGAATGAGAAGACGCTGCGTGCCCTGGTCGAAGCCGGTGCGGTGAAGAAGATCCGCATCATCGCCGCTGGCAGTGTCTTTCATGTGGAAGCAGACACGCCAAATGACACCGTGACAGCCACCACCACCGCCGGCGCCATCAAGACGTGGAGCACGCTGGATGCCTGTGCAAAGTGGGTGCGCGGACTGGGGCTGGGGGTGGCGCAGATCAATCTGGCAAGATGGACGCCTGAGCAGCGAGGCTTGCGAATCTGAGCCCACAAAAAGATGCCAGCGTCACTCCTCACAGGTGGAAGCGAGCCTGCCCGCGACTGAATTGCCACAACTCCCCGGCAACTCCGACCCTTCGCGGCAAGAAATAATTGACTTGACTATCCACTAACCGCCATCCTCTGAAAAAATTTAGTTTACATTGAATTCGGACTCTAGCGCCCATCACCCATGATCATTGATATCCCCACCAGTCTGCTCTTTTTAATTTCGATCAATTTCACTCTGGGTGTGATGATTGCAACGGTGGGTTATGGCCGGGACAAGAGTCTGTTGTTGTGGGGCGTGGCTTTTGGAATCAGCGGCGTGGCGTTTGGCATGCTCAGCATGCGCGGGACCCTCCCTGACTTCCTCTCCATCGTGGGCGCCAACACGCTGATTGCCAGCTCCTATGCGCTGTTTGCAGAAGGCATTCTCAAGTTCCAAAACCGCCAGACCAAGCCGTGGCTGGTGTGGGCGCCTGTCCTGATCATTCTGGTGTGCTACCCACTCTTGCTGGACGACATCAATGCCAGAGTGGTGTTACTGGGAGTCGTCGTTACAGTGCAAATTGGCATGGTGCTGTACCTGTTGCTGACCAGTCCTCTGGAGGGCATCGGTCGCGGCGATGTCATCCTGAAGACCGCAATGACCGCCGGTATTGTCATTGCGCTGATACGCCCGAGCGCGATCCTGCTGGGAGGATATCAACTGGAAGGCTTCAATGCCGAAAGCGTGGTGCAGACATTGACCTTTCTGCCCATCACCATTCTGCATGTCTGTGTGGCCACCGGCATGATTTTGATGCAGAAGGAATGCGCCGAGTGGAAAGCAAGGATGATCGCCAGTCATGACGAGCTGACCGGACTGCCGAACCGTCGCCACTTCTACGAGCAAATGCAACAGGCTATCGAGAATGGAAAACAGACGGGGGAATTTGGTGCCGTGATTCTGTTTGATCTGGATAATTTCAAGATCATCAATGACAGCCACGGGCATTCAGTTGGCGACGGACTGCTGCAGCAGGTGGCCGCGCGCACCACACTGGCGCTGGGGGCAAGTGGCACCGTTGCCCGTCTCGGGGGTGATGAGTTTGTCATTCTGCTGACCACTCTTGGCCATGACAACAAGGCCGCAGCCGCCGACGCGCATGCAGTGGCCGAGAGTATCAGGCAGCGCCTAGCGGAGATCT
>CAIOZF010000100.1 GCA_903862645.1 uncultured Gammaproteobacteria bacterium | reverse complement strand
CAGACGCATGGATACCGGTGTGCCAGATTGCCTTGGGCTGCACCAGGCGGCAACGCGCAGCATGACGATGCCGAAGCAACGCTGGAAGCCGCCGGGAAACTGTTTCCAGATGGCCTCGATTGGCTGGTGATGGACCATTATGGACTCGATGCCACATGGGAACACCTGCTCCGCCCCCATGTGCGCAAGCTTATGGTGATCGACGACCTTGCGAACCGGCCGCATGACTGCGACCTGTTGCTTGACCAGAACTACTATCATGACCTGGACCGGCGCTATCACAGGTTGGTGCCTGAACAATGCGTTACCCTGCTTGGTCCGGCGTATGTATTATTGCGGCCGGAATTCGCTGATGCCAGGCAACGGCTCAGGCTGCGGGATGGGAGCGTAAGGCGCATTCTAATTTTTTTTGGTGGCAGCGACCCTGCCAACCAGACGCAAATGGCAGTGGAAGCGTTGAAGCTGCTGGATCGGCCGGATATCGGAGTGGATGTCGTGGTTGGGGCAGCCAACCCCAATCGAAATGCAATTCAGGCTTTATGTGATCAACTGCCTAATATGGCCTTCCACTGCCAGGTACCCAATATGGCCGATCTGATACTCAACGCTGACCTTGGTATCGGTGCTGGTGGTGCCACCATGTGGGAACGGTGCTGCCTGGGGCTGCCCACGATTACGGTGGTTTTTGCCGCCAATCAGGAGCGCACCACAGAGGGTGTTGCGGCTCTCGGCGCGATTGAATACCTGGGATGGTCCGGCCAGCTCAGACCGGAGGATTACGCTCGAGCCATCAGCGGAATGATCGAAAATCCACAGCGAGCGTGGCAGATCGGCAATGCGGCTCTCGAAGTGCTGCAGCCGGGGAATACATCCCTGCTGGAAGCGATGCACTGCCTCGGTCGGGGAGCTGAATTTTTTCACTCTCGCAGTCATGCCGCTTCCTCAGGAACCACCCAGTTTTAAACAGGGATTTTATGGATCAGCGGCTCAAAAAACACCGGCTTGGTTTCTGGGAGATAGCCACGAAACCGACAGCACAAGAGTTGCAGCAGTACTACGCCAATAAATACTACCAGGAGCCCAAGGGTAGCTATGAACTGGAGTACACCAAGGACGAGTTGTTGTATTTTCAGGCCAAAATGGAACAAAGGTATGCCGTTCTCCAGCACTATCTTCCCCAAGTGTACGAGAGTGCGGGGAGCTTGCTTGATGTTGGCTGCGGCGAAGGTTATGCGCTGACATTCTTCCTGGAACAGGGTTGGTCAGTAAAGGGGATTGATTTCAGTTCCGCCGGGGTTAAAGCAAAGAATCCTGGCTGCATGGATGCTTTGGTGACAGGGGATATTTTTGCGCTGTTGCAAACCGAGATCACAACGGGTGCAACCTACGATGTGGTCTGGCTGCAGAATGTATTGGAGCACGTGATTGATCCGCTCGCTCTGCTTGAGTCGCTGCGAACGCTAGTGTCACCCGGTGGGCTTGCCGTGGTGACCGTGCCGAACGACTGTTCCATCACGCAGCGTGGGGCGTTGACTCATCAGCATATTGATAGTGCGTTTTGGGTGGCGCCTCCCGATCATTTAACTTATTTTGATGGTGATAGCTTGGCAAATACCGCCAACGCGACGGGTTGGGAATGCGTGGAGATGCTTGGTGACTTCCCTGTGGATTGGTTTCTGTTTCACCCCGGTTCGAATTACGTACGTGACAAATCGGCCGGCAAGGCTGCCCATAAAGCTCGCGTGCAAATTGAAAACCTCATACACGCGCAGCCCATCGAAGATGTGATCCGGTTCTGGTCAGCGGCTGCAAAACTTGGATTCGGCAGAGACATTACCGCGTT
>CAIOZF010000099.1 GCA_903862645.1 uncultured Gammaproteobacteria bacterium | reverse complement strand
CATCATGATGTCGAGCAGGATCAGGTCCGGTGGCGAGTCAGACTCCGCGATCGTCAGCGCTATTTTGCCATTAATGGCAACTTTTACCTTGTAGTCTTCCGAGAGCAGATTGCTTAACAGGTGCAGGTTATCCGGGGTATCGTCGACCACCAGTACTGTGGCTTGTTTGGTTAAATTGGAGCTGATCATTAGAATTACTTAAGAGGCAGATGTTCCTGTGGCGGTTCTTAGTGCTGCGAGCGCTGCATCGAATTCGAATATTTGAATGCTGTTATTGATTTGGTGATAGTGTTTAGGAAAGGCCGCGTTAAGCAGGTGTGTGTTTTCATTCAGCACGTCACACGCCTCCGCGTTGTGGTCGACCAGTAATGTCATCAGCTTGTCACAGACTGCCTTGAGTACTTTCGAGTCGACCGCGACCGCCGTCTTGCCCTGTTCCTCCGGCAGCGCCTGTTGCAGTTGGGCGATGAGAATGTCGAGCGGTTTTTTCAGCTCGTCGAGCAGGGCATCGACTGCCTCGCGGGGCTGGCGCTTCCTGATCGCGACCTCGATCTTTTCCGCCAATTGCTGCACTGCGGTGGCGCCGATGTTGCCAGAAACGCCCTTGAGCGTGTGGGCGAGGCGCTCCGCAGTGTCCCAGTCATTGCCATCCAGCGCTTTGAGGGTTTCCTCCGTTGCAGATTTCTGCCCGGCGACGAACTTGCGCAGCATCGAGAGATAGCGCGGCTTCTTGTTGAGCACGCGGCTCAGGCCGATGGTCATGTCCAGCCCCATGATGCCAGAGGGCAGGTCGTCTTCCGCTGCCGCCCGCAGCTTGACATCTGCCGCTACGGCTGTCGAGGGCCTCGGCTTGATCCATATTAACAGCGTCTTAAACAAGTCATCGGGTTCAATCGGTTTGATAATAAAATCGTTCATGCCCGCCGCCATGCAAAGGTCGCGATCGGCCTGCATCACGTTGGCAGTCATCGCCACCACTTTAAGATTCTTGAAGCGCTCCTCCTTGCGGATCTCCCTGGTCGCCGTCACGCCGTCCATCACCGGCATCTGCATGTCCATCAGCACGATGTCGTAATCGGCCGCCCTGGCCATGTTCAGCGCGATCTGTCCGTTCACGGCCAGATCGACGATTAAACCTGCGTCCTGCAGCAGCTCGATTGCTATTTCCTGGTTGAGATCGTTGTCCTCCACCAGCAGGACATGGGCACCCTTGATGGTGGCGAGTTTCTCCTGAAGGTCGATCTTGATCATATCGATGTCTGTATCATCCCTCTCTCCCAGAATGCGCGTCAAGGATTCGAGAAGCATAGAGGGAGTGATCGGTTTGTCTAGCACCTCATGGATGTGATCTCCCATATCTAAAAGGAAAGCTTCATCGTGGCTATAAGCCGTCACTAGTATAATGTGCGGAAAGAGTTTGAGATTAAGATCAGATAATATCTTGACCACCTCAGCACCATTAAGGTCCGGCATTTTCCAGTCAAGGAACACGATATCGTAGGGATCGCCCTCTACTTCGGCACGACTCACGGCACTGATGGCCTCCTGTGCCGACGCCGCCTGGTCGACATTGAAACTAAATTTTTTCAGCATGTCGTTCAGAACTGCGCGCGAATACATATCGTCATCCACCAACAGAATACGCTTGTCACTCTGGTTGCTCGCAAACTTCAGCGCATGCTGAACGGTGGTATCTCTTTCCAAAAACGCAGTGAACCAGAAGGTGCTGCCCTTGCCGAATTCGCTGTTCACGCCCACCTCGCCGCCCATCAGATAGGCCAGTTCCTTGGAAATGCTCAGACCGAGGCCAGTGCCGCCGTATTTACGCGAGATCGAGGCGTCTGACTGCGAAAAACTCTGGAACAAGGATGCTATATGTTTTTCCGTCAATCCGATACCGGTATCTTGTACGGAGAAGTAGAGCAGCAAACCCCGGGAGGTTTCCTCCTTGACACTTATGAAGATTGTGATTCCGCCGTGCTCGGTGAACTTGATGGCATTGTTGCAGTAGTTGATGAGTATCTGCACAAGCCGCAGTGGATCGCCAATCAGGTTGTGCGGCACGTCCTTGTTAATATTGATGGATACTATCAACCCCTTGGCAAAAGCCTTATCGCTGACAATCATGGTCACATTTTTTAATACCCTTTCCAGTTTGAAATTGATGTGCTCGACTTTCAATTTACCCGCCTCGATCTTCGAGAGGTCAAGAATATCGTTGATGATACTGAGCAGATGGCGGCCGGAATCCTGAATTTTAATAATGTTATTGCGCTGGCGCAAAGACATCTCGGACTTCAGCGCCAGATGGGATATGCCGATGATGGCATTCATTGGTGTGCGTATTTCATGGCTCATGTTGGAGAGGAAGCTTGATTTGGCGATGTTGGCTTCCTGCGCCACTGCTGCTAGCCTACTGAGTTTTAAATAAAGTTTGTCGTGTTGAATGACAAGGGGTTTGATAATAAAGAAGTAGATCACTGGTGATGTTATCGTCACCAAAATCAAAGCATCAAGAGCGCTGGTCCAATAAGGTCCTAATGCAAGGGTAATCAATGGGTGACTAGTAACTAGAAGCATAATTAAAACTTCTACAATCAAGGTGATGATTGCAACCTTGGCGGTTACCGCTGAGATGATTGCAACCTTGCCGGTTACCGCTGATATTCGATATTTTCGCACTAATGAATCCTTCCCTGAAATAGCTAACAAATGATTAAGCGAGATGAGTTTTCTCTCAGGTGCTTCTTGCAAAACTCCTTACCTGAGCAGAATAATCAACCAAATTTTTCACAAAAAAAATTGTATTAAGGCTGTCCATTGCTGGAAAGACGTGGATTATCAATACTATATCGACGCCCAATTTTAACCCAGATTTCCCATTATCCACAATCCTTGAATGGAAGCCATTAGAACAGCCAAATGATTTATGACCTTCCCCCGAAAAATAGTCTTCCAAGGGTGACGTAAAATTAACGTTACTTTTGAAAGGAATACGATTGAAGAAGATACCGAAGCAGGAATACACCGCCGAGTTCAGGGAGTTGGCGGTCAAGCGAGTCAAGGATGGGCTGACCCCTGGTGCTGCTGCCAAGGAGCTTGGGGTGAATCATCAAACCCTGCGCAACTGGATCAAGGCGGCAGCGGCAGGCAAGCTTGGTGGTGCTGGCAACAAGGTAGTCACGCCAGAGCAGATGGAACTCTCCAGACTACGTGCCGAGAACGTTCGGCTTAAGCGTGAGTGTGAAATCTTAAAAAAAGCGACGGCGTACTTCGCGAGAGAAACACTGTGAGGTACGCCTGGATTGACGAGCAGCGCCGTAACTTTGGTTTGGATGAGATGTGCGCGGTACTGGATATCAGCGAGAGCGGCTATCGGTCATGGAAGGGTGGTGGCAGGCCGCAACGGAAACGTCTGACGGATGCGCAGATGCTGACGCTGATTCAAGCCATTCATGTTGAATTCAAGGGCGCGTACGGCAGTCCTCGCATGGTCAGGGAGTTCAGGCTGCGCGGATTTCCGGCAAGCAAGGAACGGGTGGAACGGCTGATGCGAGAGAACGGCATTAAGGCAAAGCACAAGCGGCGCTTCAAGGTCACGACGGACTCGAAGCATAACCTGCCGATTGCCCCGAACCTGCTAGATCGAAACTTCACGCCAGATGCGCCGAATCAGGTTTGGACATCCGACATCACTTACCTGTGGACGGATGAAGGCTGGCTGTATCTGGCGATTGTGCTCGACCTATTCAACCGCGAGGTGGTTGGCTGGTCACTGAAGCCGCGCATGACGGCGGACATTGTGACTGATGCGCTGACGATGGCATGGTTCCGTCGCAAACCGGCGGCTGGGCTGATACATCATTCAGATCGAGGCAGCCAATATGCCAGCCTCGTATTTCAGGCCAAGCTGAAGGAGTGCGGCATGACCTGCTCGATGAGTCGCAAGGGGAATTGTTGGGACAATGCACCCAGTGAAAGCTGGTTCGGCAGTTTCAAGAACGAGCGGGTGTACGGTGAACGCTTCGAGACACGGGACGAAATGATAGCCATGGCGTTTGAATACATCGAGGTGTTTTATAACCGAAAGCGGCTGCACTCGACGCTGGGCTACAAATCACCGATGCAATTCTTGAATAACTGGATTAGTGATCAGCAACAGGAAAAACTGGTAGCATGAAATCCGCCTCTTGGAAGACGAAAAACCGGGGGAAGGTCAACCTTTCTCGTTGGAAATACGTGCCACCTTCAGACTCATTTCATATTGGACAAGGCTAACGATTGCATAATTCCGTTCCATTCCGTACAATCCATGAAAAGCGTTGATGTTGATGTTGATGT